>JAYWIB010000566.1:0-7562 GCA_043789265.1 Chitinophagaceae bacterium | reverse complement strand
TGTACTTATACCGCATCAGTTCGCCTGACAGAAACTACGATGCAGTAAATAATTTTTTACTGAATCATGCAGACGTACACAGTTTCGAAGTCTGATTTTTTTCAGTAATTATTTTCTTCAGCATATTTTCTCAAGCATTTATATGTCGCCAATTTTATTTGAAGTAAAAAACAATGTTGCGTTCATTGTTTTAAACCGCCCCGATAAATTTAATTCCTTTAACAGGGAGATGGCATTGCTGCTGCAGCAGCGGCTGGATGAATGTGCATCACTGCTTGAAGTGCGCTGTGTGCATATCACAGGTGCAGGCAAGGCATTCTGTGCTGGCCAGGATATTGCAGAACTCACCGGCGAAAACAAAATTGAAATCAAACAAATCCTGTCTGAACATTACAATCCCATTGTAAAGCAGATTAGGAATTTGCCCAAACCTGTTGTAGCCGCAGTAAATGGTGTGGCTGCCGGTGCAGGCGCCAACATCGCCTTATGCTGCGATATTGTTGTTGCATCCGAAGCAGCAGCATTCATACAGGCATTCAGCAAAATTGGCTTAATACCTGACAGTGGCGGCACTTATACTTTACCAAGATTGATTGGCTGGCAAAAAGCAAGTGCGCTGATGATGACAGGCGATAAACTCTCTGCAACAGATGCAGAAAAACTGGGAATGATTTATAAAGTTTTTGCTGCAGACGCATTTGAAGAAGAGAGTAAAAAAATTGCTGCCACACTTTCTCAAATGCCCACTAAAGCATTGGCTTATACAAAGCATGCACTTAATAATTCTTTCAGCAATTCATGGCAAGAACAATTGCTTTTAGAAGATGAATATCAGCAGAAGGCGGCGCTTACGGAAGACTATGCTGAAGGCATCAATGCTTTTTTGGAGAAAAGAAATCCCACATTCAAAGGAACATAAAAATGACTGACGATACAAATACACTTGCAGTAAAGGTGGTAAATAAAATGATGAAAGACGATATGTTCAGCCAGTGGCTGGGTATTGAAGTGATGGAAATTAAAGAAGGATTCAGCAAAATAAAAATGACGGTAAGGAAAGAAATGATGAATGGACTTGGCATAGTGCATGGTGGTGTGGCTTTCAGTTTGGCCGACAGTGCCTTTGCCTTTGCATGCAACAACCGCAATGTATTATCAGTAGCATTGGATACAGCTATTAATTTTTTAAAGCCGGTACATGTAAATGATGTGCTAATTGCCGAAGCAAAAGAACTGCACAATGGAAAATCAACAGGGCTGTATTATATCACCATTACCAATCAGCATGCACATATAGTGGCCGTGTTTAAAGGAACCTGTTTTAGAACAAATAAAAAATTACTTGATTGAGTTTTTCCCCGATGTAATTGCAGCAAAAATTCTTTACCTCTGCATCCTCAGCCCCTCTGCGTGCAAAATTATTCAAAAGCACTTCTACCAAAATCCATAAAAATCCTCTGCGCCCTCTACTCCTCTGCGTGTAAAACCATCATGCTCACCTTGCATCAAAATCCACCACCACTTTCTCCGTCAGCGGATGGCTTTGGCAGGTAAGTATATATCCTTTTTCCACCTCCTCATCTTCCAGTCCCCAATGTACATGCATTCTCACTTTTCCTTCAAGCAGTTTAGCTTTGCAGGTACAGCACATGCCGCCCTTGCAGGCAAAAGGCAGTTCTGCTCCCAGCTGTATGGCAGCATCCAATATAGTGTAGCCATTAAAATCCATTACAAAGTTCATAGTATGTCCATCGGCGTGCAACTGTATGCTACTTTTAGTTTGGCCCGGGTTGCTTATTTTATCTTCACTTGCATATTGTTTTGTTATCCTTGTAGTGGCAAATAATTCAAAATGTATTTTCTTTTTTTCAATGCCGCATTGTTCTAAAAAATCTTTCACGCAAAAAATCATTTCTTCGGGGCCGCAAATAAAAAACTCATCTGTATTGTTGTAGTCAATCAATTTACCAAGCGTTGTCAGTTTGTTTTTATCAATTCGTCCAGTCATTGCAGGATTGTCTGTTGTTTCCCTGCTTAAGAGTGGAATAAACTGAAACCGATGCATGTATTTATTTTTCAGCGCTTCCAGTTCTTCAAAAAAAATAATGGACTGCCTGTTTTTGTTACAATATACCAATGTAAAAACACTTGCCGGTTCCTGCGAAAGTGCAGTTTTAATAATTGACAGCACTGGTGTAATGCCACTGCCTGCTGCAAAGGCTACGTAACTTTTTTTATTTTGAGGGTGCAGCACTGTATAAAATTTACCCGTGGGAGAAAGAACATCCATCTGCATTCCTGCACTTAATATTTCGTTGGCATAGGTACTGAATTTTCCGCCGGCTACTTTTTTTACGGCCACTTTCAGTTCGTTTTCGTAAGGGGCGCTGCAGATGGAATAAGATCGCCTTAGCTCTTCACCATCGATGGTTGTTTTTAATGTAATGTTCTGCCCTTGTGTAAATTCAAATGCAGGCTTTAAATTATCAGGTACTTCAAAACTGATGCTTACACAATCAGCCGTTTCTTTTTTTACCTGCTTAATGCGGAGTGAGTGAAAGTGTACAGCCATAATTATTTTACAATGCCATTTAGTAAATGATTTACCATATCATCTTCCAGCACCTGCCGGGTAATATTTTTTTTATTGCGCTGCCAAAATTCCAGTCCTCTTACTGCCGACAGGATGGTAAGTACCGCCACATAGGGGTTGATAGATTTTAATTCTTTTTTTTCGATGCCCGTTTCCACTAACTCCACCAGGCTTTTTTCGTAATTGCGGCGGATAGATAAAAAGTCGGCCAGCCAAGGCTCTTCCAGGTGCTTCCATTCATGATTGGCTACATATACTTCATCAAAATTTTCCAGCATCATTTGAATGTGAAAACTGATGATGGCCCGTATTTTTTCAGTAACAGTACCGCCGCCATTTTTAATAACATTGGTTTGGTTAATAAATTCATTGCCCACTTTAAAACATATTTTCTGCAGCAGTTCGCTTTTAGACCCAATGTGGTTGTAGAGGCTCGGCGCTTCCACGCCCACCATATCTGCCAGCTCTCTCATAGAAGAAGCTGTGTAACTTTTTGTTTTAAAAAGAGCCGCCGCTTTTTGCAGTATCACTTCCTGCTTAGAGGTATTTTTTTCTGTAAAAATTTTGGCCATCAGCGAAAATCAATTTATACAAAACTAACGGTTATTAGTTTTTAGCGTGCAGGCGTTGCTGTTTATTTTAAGCCATTGCCGGCATACAAGCTGTGCAATTTGAAGACTGATTAAAAAAATTAAATGTGTAAATTTGCCGCCAAATTAATTTGCTATGCAGCTTACACAAGTAGAAAAGGTAGACGCCATTTCGCCGGAAGCATTTAAAAAAAATTATTACAATACAAAGCGTCCGCTTGTAATAACCGGGCTGGCTAAGGATTGGGCAGCTTATAATAAATGGAACTGGGATTATTTTATTGATGTAGTAGGAGAGAAAGAAGTAGGCGTGTACAACAATGTAAAAAGCGATGCCTATACACCTATAAATACAGCAGATGCGTATATGAAATTTGGCGATTACCTGGGGCAGGTAAAGGATGGGCCACTCGGCCTGCGTATTTTTTTATTCAATATTTTTCAGCATGCGCCGCAGTTGGTAAATGATTTTACATGGCCCGAACAACTGATGAAAGGGTATGTAAAAAAATATCCCATGTTGTTTGTTGGCGGCCAGGGATCCATTACCCACATGCACTTTGATATAGACATGAGCCACATCGTTCATACCCAGTTTATGGGTAAAAAAAGAGTGTTGCTTTTTCCTTTTGAAGAACAATATAAGCTGTACAGAAAACCCTGGGAAGTATTGAGTATGGCAAATTTTGAAGACTACCGGCATCGTTTTGATTACATAAATTTTCCGGCTGCAAAGTTCGCTAACGGCTATGAGGTAATACTGGAACATGGCGATACATTGTTTATGCCGGCAGGATATTGGCACCATATGGAGTATATTGAAAGCGGCTTTGCCATGAGCCTGCGGGCAATGCAAAACAACCTTGGCGGCAAATTAGATGGTGCCTGGAAATTATTTGGTATGAGAGGAATAGATACACTGATGAAGAAAACCGCCCCTGTGTGGTGGTACAATCAGAAAAAAGAAAAGCTGCTGTTAAAGGCTGCCGCGGAAGTAAAAAAAGCGGCAATATAGTCTTGAAAAAAAATTATTCAGATTAAAAAAATATACTACTTTTACATCCTCCTAAAGCAGTAAATGCCTTTCTTTCCTATATTATTGAAAACCCTAAAAAAATTATCTATTCTTCCTTTGTTCAGCCTTAACGGGCTTTTAGCCATTTTTTTATTTCATTAATTCAATCATTTAAAATATTGTACAATTTTTTCTTGTGGTTTCAGAGGTAAGCAAGGCCGGAGATTTTTATCTCTGGCTCCTTTTTTAAGAGGGTAACTGCCCGTTTTCTCAATCATTCCACAGCCTGTTTTAAAAAATCAAGCATGGGCTTCATTCTTTCAAAAACTGCGGCAATATCTTTTGCAAGTGTTTTTTTACAAAGCATTGCATCGCTTACCGGGTAGCGAACCACATAGCTTTTCAGTTTTAAATATTCCAGTGCCGGGTTATCTTCTGTATACCCTTTTGGCGGCCTGCTCAGCATAGATGAATTATCAAGCCCTTCGGTAAAATATTTTTTAAATGATGGGCTCTTCACAATTTTTTTCCATGCACCGGCATTATAGTCTATCTCCTGCCGTAGTTTGGCCAGGTCTGCAGGCTCAGGCATCCACAGGCCGCCCGCTGCAAAGCTTTGTGCCGGTTCCAGGTGAAAATAATAACCGGGTGTATTTGCTTTTTTACCTGCGGCATTAAAATATGCACCCATATTGGTTTTATAAGGGCTTTTATCTTTGCTAAACCTTACATCCCTGTTAATGCGGAACATGCAGTCTTTTGCTTTTAGCCCACCCACAAGCGCATCAAACCTGACTATGGCTGCAATGATGGATTCAACCAATAAACTATAGTCAGCTTTTGCCTCCTCATACCGGTTGCGGTTTGTTTCAAACCAGGCTTTATTGTTGTTCTTTTTTAAATCGCTTAAAAATTTTAGTGTAGTTGATTGAAGCATACGGTTATGGCTGATGATAATTTTTTTATTTATTAAAATAAAAAGGAACCTAAGAAGCAGGTTCCTTTTTAAGTGTTTTTTGTTTTACAGTTATTTTATATGGCTCCAGTTTTCGCCGCTCCTTATTCTGTATAAGGTCATTTCACTTACTTTATATTTAACCGCCATTTGTTTATAAGTAAGTTTTCGGGCAGGATTGCTGATGGCTTCTTTTATACTTTTTACTTTGGATACATTTAATTTTAATCCTTCTGTTTTATTGGCCTGTCTTTTTTTATAAGCTTTTTTCTGCGGGCTGTTTTGCTGGTGACTGCTCATTTCTTCCAGCGTGGCCCACTGCAGATTTTTACTGCTGTTGTCATCTTTTTTATGATTCAGATGAATTACATATTTATACTTTACAGATTTTTTTTTGCAAAATAATTTGGCCACTTCACGGTGCAGGTAAATAGTTCCATTGCCATTTTCCAGATGCAGATTGAGTGTGCGGTAGCCTGAGGTTAAAGAGCCGTTTAAAATTTTTCCGTCTTCATACATATTATTTTTAAAACTGGCTGCCCGCCCCTGGGAAGATATTGCATACTTTCGGAGCAATTTTTTATGCCCGCCAAACTGGAGCGGTTTCCATGTTTCGCCAATAATTTTTTTTATCATACAGCATAGTTTTATAAGAGAGTGAGTGCCGCAGGTGGATACATGCGGGCAAATATTTTGCGATAGTATAAATATAAAAAACTTTTCCGCTAAGCAGGCAACATTTTTACAAACTCAGCTTCGCTGATAATTTTAACCGATTGAATTTTTTTTGCTTTCTCTAATTTACTTCCGGCATCGTCACCCACCACCAGGTAATTGAGTTTGCTGCTTACGCCACTTACTATTTTACCGCCATGCTGTTCCACCAGTGCTTCTGCATCGCTTCTTTTTAGTTGAAGCAGTGTGCCAGTAAATAAAAATGTTTCACCGGAAAGCGAGCCGGCACCGCTTTGTTGCTTCTTTTGGTTTATCAGAGATATGCCAAGCTGTTCCAATTTTTCAAGCATTTGCAAATTAGCCGCATCATGAAAAAAACGGTAAATGCTCCCGGCAACTTTTACACCAATATCTTCAAGCGTTTGTAATTTTTCTTCGCTGTAATTTTTAAAATCAAGCAAATGATTTACCGTATTGGCCAGCGTTTTGGCGGTGGTTTCTCCGGCATAGCGTATGCCCAGCGCATATATCAGTCTGTGCAGCGGCTGTTTTTTTGAGGCTTCAATGGCGGCCTGCAAATTTTCAATAGATTTTTTTCCAAAGCCTTCTTTTTTGACAATGGCATCAAAGTCCAGTGTGTAAATTCCCGGCACATCTTTTAATAATCCTTCTGCATAAAATTTACGCACATTCGCATCGCCAAAATTTTTTATGTCCATGGCATCCTTGCTTACAAAGTGAATAATTCTTTCCACCACCTGTGCCTCGCAGTTGATGTTAACACAGCGCCACACAGCTTCACCCTCCGGTTTAAACAACGTATGATGGCACACCGGGCAGGTGGTGGGAAAAGAAACAGCCCGTTCACTTCCATTACGCAATTCAGGAAATGATTTTACTATCTGTGGTATTACATCGCCGCTTCTTTCAATCAGGATAGCATCTCCCAGCATCAGATTTTTCTCTTTAATATATTCCTGGTTGTGAATGGAAATACTGGATACTGTAACGCCGCCTACCTGTACCGGTTCTATTTTTGCCACAGGTGTTACAGCGCCGGTTCTGCCCACCTGAAATTCTGCATCCAGCAGTTTACTGGTGGCCTGCCTTGCTTTAAATTTAAATGCAATGGCCCAGCGGGGATGATGACTCGTCATGCCGAGGCGATCCTGCAATTGCAAATCATTTACTTTAATTACCATGCCGTCTATTTCGTAGGGCAGGTCATCTCTTTTGGTTTCAAATTTTTCCACATAACGTATGATGCCTGCTATGCCGTTTAACACTTTCATTTCTTTAGCAGGGCTGCGGAAGCCAAGCTCCCAAAGCATTTGCAGCATGCCGCTGTGTGAATCCGGAATTTTTTTTCCGCTTTCATTGCCTGATGCTGTAATTGCCAGATAGCTTACATGGTATAAAAAAACTTCCAGGTTTCTGCGGCCAACCTCTGCTGTATCTTTTATCCGTAAAGAGCCGGCAGCCGCATTTCTTGGATTGGCAAGGGGCGGCAATCCCTCTTCCATCAATTTATTATTATAAGCCTTAAAATTATTTTTATTGATAAGTACTTCCCCCCTAATTTCTATTTGTTCTATACCGTACTTACTAAAGGCTGCAGACAGCGGCACAGATTTTATTTGCCTTGTATTTATGGTAATTTCATCACCCGTAACTCCATCACCTCTGGTGGCGGCTCTTGTAAGTAAATCATTTTCGTAAATAAGGGAAATGCTG
>JAYWIB010000565.1:0-2148 GCA_043789265.1 Chitinophagaceae bacterium | reverse complement strand
AACACTACCTTAAACCGGTTAGTGGCTGCGGATTTGGCGTCTGCCGTTACCACAAAGTTTACCGTGGCTGCTGCAGATAAATCCAGCTTGGTTTTGGTGTTCAGGTAGCTGTCTTCTATAAAGGCTTCCATGCCTGCTGACAGGTTGGTGGCGGTAAGCTCCAGGCTGTAGGCCTGCTGCTTCAGGTTTTTCAGCTCAAAGTATATTTCGTCCGTGGCTGTTATTTCCTCTCTTGTTTCTATGGCCAGTGATTTACCTTCTCTTGTAAGCCCTAAGTTTTCTCCGGGGTTCAGCAGTTTGGCTGCATCTTTTGCATCTACTGCATTGCTGTACCGGCTGCCAAAGAGTACTACGTTGCCATCCAGTATCGCTTTGGTTTTACTGTCAGTCAGCACTGTGTTCAGCATCGTTTCTTTGCCTGCTAAAGGGCGGAAGCCTGCATTGTTATGGCCGTTGGTTTTATCATCTTCATTGAATGTAACACTGGCGCCTGCTCCACTGGTAACTACAAAGAAGGCATGGCCGGATGGTATCCTCGGGCTGCTGCTGTTAGGCAGCAAAGTGCTGTTGGCTCCGCCTGTAATTACATAAGGACCTCCGGTGGGGTTGGGCGAAGAAATGGTGCGGTATGCACCACCTGCCGTAGTGCCCAGGGCGGCATCCCATATGTAATACGTATTATTTACATTGGTTCTGTCTATGGCAGAAAAATCTATTTCGCTTGCATATGGATTGCCTACCAGGCTAAAGCTGTTGGGTGCTGTTACATTGATGCTGCCCTGCCGGATGGTACCCGTGGTACGCAGCGTGGTGGGTGTAGAGCCGCCCGTATTTACAGGGGCGCTCCTGTCTCCTCTTACATACAGGAAGTAACCGCCCACCGTGGCGATGGCTGTATTGGTGGAGGTAAGGCTTGCAAAGGCGCTGCCATTGTAGCCACGGATAGAGCCTGCCTGTGTTACTGCATCAAAACCATTGGCAAGGAAGGCATTGCTGCCGGTGGATATCAATGTGCCATAGTTTTGGAAGGGCGCTGATGGTATGGCTGCATTGGTTAATCCTTCCTGCCATGCGCTGTTAATGGTTTGTGCGCCGGTGGTGGGTACTGATAACAGTCTCCATCCACGGTAGGTGTTAGCAGGAATATATCTTTCTACTGTTACACTGCTGGCGCCTGCTATCGTTACGCCCATCTGGCCGATGGAGCCTGTGCCGGCGGCACCGGACTGTATCGTTACGGGGAAGCCGCCAAAGTTTACACTGCCACTGTTATCTGCTTTGGATAAAGTGGCTGTTGGATTGATGCTGAGGCTGCCTGCGGTAATGGTAAAGGCTTTGCCTGCGCCTATCGGGAAGTCGGTATTTAAAGTGGCTGCATGGCGTATTTCTACACTGTTGCCGGTGCCGGGGGCGCTGCTGGCTGCTGTATAAGTGCTGCCGTTAAAATATTGCCAGTTGGTGGCTGTGGTAAAGTTTACCGCTCCATTGCTGCGGAAAGCTGCTGTGCTTTCGCCCAAACCAATTACCGTAACACTTACACTGGTGCTGGCAGTAGTATAGTTTACATTGTCTGTGGGTGTAAACGTTACCGGCTGGCTGGCAGTGCCTACCGGCGGTGTGGTGGCTGGTGTAGTAAAGGCAAAACTGCCCGGTACACTTGCTGTGCCGCCACTTAATGTGGAAGAAGCCAGAGACTGACCTATATTGATATTGGTGGCAGTGGGTGCTGTATTTACTGTAGACGTTATCTGGCTTACTGTTACATTTACTGTAGTGGTGGCATTGTTATAGTTTGCTATATCTGCTGGTGTATAGGTTACACCCTGTGCTGCTGTTCCTGCATTTGGTGCAGTGGATGGTGTGGTAAAGGCAAAGGTGCCGCCTGATGGAGTGGCTAAACCGCCACTCAATGTAGAGGATGCCAATGTCTGGCCATAGGTAATACTGCTGGCTGTTGGTGCAGTGTTTATTACTGGTGTGGCTTTGTCTACTGTTACATTTACCGTGGTGGTGGCATTGTTATAGTTTGCCACATCTGCCGGCGTATATGTTACACCCTGTGCTGCTGTGCCTGCATTGGGTGCAGTGGATGGTGTGGTAAAGGCAAAAGTTCCGCCTGATGGAGTGGCTGAACCGCCACTCAATGTA
>JAYWIB010000564.1:0-2149 GCA_043789265.1 Chitinophagaceae bacterium | reverse complement strand
TTTTTGTTTTTCGCTTATATTTCGAACCAGGTATTCAATCCGGATAAATTTATTGCGAATGGGAAAGAATCTTTTTTCAAACTGCAGCCCGCTTTTTATATCTGGCTTGCTGATCATTTTTAAAGTGTCGCCAATTTTTTCAGCAGTGTATGCTTCATTGTCAAGAACAGGGTAGGGAGGCCAGCCCCAATCGCTCTGTGGAGCCGGCCATAATGTTGAACCAAAGTTTGCATGCTCATCGCTGTTGGTTATTATTTCTGTATTGCCAAATCGAAATGAAATAATTCTGCCGCCGCTTGCAGAAATTTTCATGCTGAGTTTTCCGGCGTTTATAGCAAAAATATTTTTGTATTTGTATAGTTTCCTGTTATCCTTTTCTAACACAAAGGCTGAAGTAATTATTACGGCAATAAATAAGAATACTCTGTACATAATTTGATGATGCTCCTGATACGGATGCGATTTATGGGGCAGCATTTAACAGGTTGCCATCCTGAATCATATTTTTTACATCATTAACCGACCAGGGAACTGTACTTTGTCCATTGATTAATTTAATACTGTTAAGTACAAGCGAGTTTCCAGAGGCACAATTTAAAAGAAGAGCCGCACCTTGCTTTTGCAGCGTAACTTTTTTCAGTTGTATCCGGTTAAAATTAGCAGCACTAAAAAATACGGGTGATGTTATTTTTACTCCTTCAAATGAATCTGCTTTGTTTATGGCACCTTCCCTGAATGAGAAGTTGGATTTATTTACAGAAAGATTGAATTGCCGTGCAGTATCGCCAACAATATTAAATGCACTCAGCAGATTGGTTGCTTTTATATTTTTAAGCCGTATGCCGGTTGCAGGCTGACCCGTTTGCCAAAGACCAGCCTGGTAATTATACATATAAAAATTGTCGACATTTTCAACCGTAATATCTTCTAATAGCCAGTTGCCACTAACTATTTTTGGATTTTCATCTGATGGAGAAAAATGGACAAATGCAGCAAGCATGTTACTGCGGTTTTGGCTTTTGTGTATGTATTCTCCGGGCCCATACAGTTTGCATCTTTTTACAGTAAAGTTTAAGCATCCTGTTCTGAAGCCGTTGCATGAAGTATTTATCAGGCAATCTGCAATAATAAAATCTTTATTATCATTGCCTGCAAAGGCATCGTCTCCTGTACGGAAATCACAACCTGAAATTTTAAAATTTGTGCAGAACCTTGTGTGC
The DNA here is from genome assembly GCA_043789265.1 of Chitinophagaceae bacterium. Classification (GTDB taxonomy): domain Bacteria; phylum Bacteroidota; class Bacteroidia; order Chitinophagales; family Chitinophagaceae; genus Ferruginibacter. The sequence continues at coordinate 929 of JAYWIB010000564.1, read as the reverse complement.
AAGCCATCATGGCCGCCACGAATGGAAACATTTTGAACCACAGCATTCGAACAATGCCTGCAGTTTATAGCCCAGTTAGCTGAATTTTTAATTGTAATTGCTTTAATGGAAATGTTACGGCAGTTGATTAAACGTATGCAATGTGGACCACGAAATCCTTCTTCACCTTCCGGATTTTTGCAGTCCACACCATCTATAATTCCCTGGCCGAGGATAGCAATATCTGAAAGGTTTTCTCCAAAAATGAAAGCATCATGTTTATAATCAATGTATTTATCGCTTCCATAAATAATGGTGCCTTTCTCAGTCAATAATGTCACTTTACTTTTTAACTGTATGCCACCAGTAGTAAAACTGCCTGCCGGAAAAAACACTATACCTCCACCATTTGATCCACATGAATCAATTGCTTTTTGGATGATGGAGGTAATTAAGCCAGGTTGGTCAGGTGCAATTATTATTTTTATAGAAGCGTTCCTTGCAAATGATGAGGCTGTCCAAAAAAGTGAAATGAACAGCAGTGTCCATTTTATAAATGACAACGGTTTTATTTTTTTACGGCCTGAGTATTTCATTTATCCGTTTTTATATTTTCATTTTTATAAGCCGGCTCATTGTTCTTCCAGCAAAAAAGCAGCACTGGCAAATTCACTCATCAGGTTTACCGACAGCACACCCTGCTTGCCCCAGTACACGGGATTCAATCCCTGCTTCATTAAAAAATCTCCTGAAAAAATGGATGCATCATCTGTAAATTTCTGCTGCTCTTTTGCCGGCACATTTATTTCTGTTACCCTATAATTTTTATTGGGGTCAATGCCATTTAATTTTATAGATGGATAAAAATCGCCAAACATACGCTGTGTCTGATATACAAAAACAACTGCTTTTGCTTTATCATCGGTTACATACATTAATGATGCAAGGCT
>JAYWIB010000563.1:0-2151 GCA_043789265.1 Chitinophagaceae bacterium | reverse complement strand
TAAGTCCGTTTGTTTTTACTGCGGGCAAAATTAATTCGTAATAATCAATATACCCGGTTTTATCTGCATCAATAAACACAATGTCCCATGTTTTTTTTAGTGCAGGTATTATTTGCTTTGCATCGCCTGTATGCAAGTGTATGTTTTTTTGCTGTATAGATTTGTTAAAAAAAGATTGTGCTGTGGCTGCATCTGATGCTCTCAATTCGATGCTGTGCAGTTCGCCTTGTGGTTGTAATCCTTTGGCTAAGCACAAGGTGCTGTAACCGGTAAATGTACCCACTTCTAAAATAGCCAAAGGTTGCAGCAGCCTGCTGATCATGGCAAGCAATGCACCCTGCACCTGCCCGCTAATCATATGTGCCTGCGGGTGATGTTGGATGGTATAAGCAGCTACCTCTGCCAGCAATAAATCTTCTTTTTCAGAAAATGAAGCTGCATACTGTTCGGCCAAACTATTTATTAATTCATTCATGTGCTTAGCTGCTGTTGAAAATGCCTGCCTTTGTTTGCTGTCGCAAAAAAAAATCAATTACTATCGGGATAAAATTACAGAATAATGTAAGGAAAGAAAACGCAGGCAGTTACAGTATGCAATGTCAAACAGTTTCTTCCACCAGTTGCCGCTTTGTATCTTTTTTTGAAATTAACCAAAGCCCTGCGAATGTTAGCAGTCCGTTGAAAATTAATATCTCTATACCAATTTTAAATCCGCCAAACACGGAAGCTGATAAATTTTTCAGGCTGTTGGCCAGGCCCTCTCCCAGGCTAAAGCGTTTTACAAACCATTCGGGATTGTTTAAAAAATCAATTCCAAAAATAAGTACCGGCGAGAGTAAACAAACTGCCAGCACATATTTATCTTTTACAGTGCGGTGGGTTAAAATACCAAAGGCAAACAAGCCGAGCAGCGGCCCGTATGTATAGCCAGCCACTTTTAATATCACATCAATGATGGATTTATCATCAATCCATTTAAACAGCATAACCAGTAAAAAAAAGATAACCGCAAACGTGAGGTGGACAGTAAGTCTTGTTTTTTTCTTTTGATCTTCTGAAAGCGAAGTTTGTTTTTTTAACCCCAGTATGTCAATACAAAAAGAAGAAGTGAGGGCGGTAAGCGCTCCATCAGCACTGGGGAAAAGTGCCGAAATTAATCCAATAATGAAAATAACCGAAATGATGGGAGACAGTGTACCACCCAATGCCACAGAAGGAAATAGATCATCGCCCTTGACCACACTGCCTGTTTGTGCAGCATATAAATACAGCAGCCCGCCCATCAGCAGAAACAAAAAATTTACAAACAATAACACGGTGCTGAGGGTAAGTATATTTTTTTGTGAGCCGCCGAGTGTACGCACACTGATATTTTTCTGCATCATCTCCTGGTCAAGTCCCGTCATGGCAATGGTGATAAAAGCGCCGCCTAAAATTTGTTTTACAAAAAACGCAGGTGCATTTACATCTGTATTAAAAATGCGTGACAAATTATTTTGCTGCAGCAGACTAAGTGTTTTGCCAACGGTTACATCCATTTTATTCATGATGCTGATGATGCATACTATAAGCCCGAGCAGCATAAAGGTGGTTTGCAGTGTATCCGTATACACAATTGTTTTTACGCCGCCTTCAAATGTATACAGCAATATAAGCACAAGTATTACCAGCGCTGTAAGCCAGAAAGGAATGCCCATTGCATTCAAGATAAAAATCTGCAAAATGTTTACCACCAGGTACATTCTTGCAGTAGCACCCAGCGCCCTTGATACAATAAAAAAGAAGGCGCCTGTTTTATAAGAAACGGTGCCAAATCTTTTCTCCAGGTACAAATAAATAGAAGTGAGGTTGAGCCTGTAATACAGTGGCAGCAACACAAATGCAATAACGAGGTAGCCAATAAAATATCCAATTACCACCTGAAAATACTGGAAGCCTGCGCTGCCCACTGTGCCGGGAACACTTACAAACGTAACACCACTGAGTGAAGTGCCAATCATACCAAATGCCACCAGCATCCAGTTGCTGTTCCGGTTGCCAATAAAGAAAGAATCGTTATTGGAATTGCGGCTTGTAAAGTAAGCCACCAGCAGCAGCAATAAAAAATAACCGATAACAAAAGAGAATAGCAATAGTGGAGACATGCAAGGC
>JAYWIB010000562.1:0-7603 GCA_043789265.1 Chitinophagaceae bacterium | reverse complement strand
AACATTGGAGTAAATAAAAATCCTGTGCCGGCAACTGGTTCTGCAAACAGACTAAGTAATTTATTTAACCGGGCAATGAGGAGGATTTTATTACAGTTGTTTGAATACCCGGATATTCAACTGATGTTTTTGATAAAAAAATGCCTGCGGACTGAACAAGGGTACGATATGCTGATATCAGTAGCTTTTCCTTATCCGGTGCATTGGGGTGTAGCAAAAGCCATACAAAAAAATAAAAAATTGGCAGGTATATGGGTGGCAGATTGTGGCGACCCCTACATGGGCAATAAAGCTGATAGTTTTAAAAAATTATTTTATTTTAAGTATGTTGAAGAGTGGTTTTGCCGCAAGGCAAATTATATAGCCGTACCAACTGAAGGATCTATAGACGCTTATTATCCTGAATTCAAACATAAGATTAAAGTAATACCGCAGGGATTTAATTTCAACGATACGCCGGTGTATAACGGAATAATAAAAAATGAAGTGCCAACATTTGCCTATGCAGGCATGTTTATTCCGGGTATACGGGATCCAAAGGAAATGCTGGACTTTCTTTGCACACTGCAGCAACCCTTCAAATTTATTATCTATACAGCACAAACTGCTTTGGTGGCGCCTTATGCTGAAATATCTGCCAACAGAATTGAAATACGATCATATATTCCCAGGCCGCAATTAATTTATGAACTGAGTAAGATGGATTTCCTGGTAAACTTTACCAATGGCACTACCACGGCTACACCCAGTAAATTGATTGACTATGCCATCACAAAACGCCCGGTGCTTACAGTAGATACCGGCAAACTGAATAAAGAAAATGTGCAGGCATTTTTAAAAGCGGATTACAGTAACCAGGCCATTATGCCCTGTTTGAACCAATATGATATTTCTATTGTAGCAAAACAGTTTATTGAATTGGCAGGCAACAATTGATACGTTGTAAGTCTGAAACTTTTCATATTTTTTAATTGACACTCAAACAAAAAATCGTTCATAATTTTTTAAGCATGCCCGGCCGGCGTGTTGAAAAAAAAATGATTGTATTTGAATCCGACGACTGGGGCAGCATTCGCATGCCTTCTAAAAAAGTAGTGGAAGAACTAAATGCTGCAGGCATAAATGTATATTCAAATCCATTTAATTATATAGATGCACTGGAAAGTGAAGAAGATCTTACTTCTCTTTTTGATGTGTTAAGAAAGTTTAAAGATCATCTGGGCAACTATCCCGTAATTACAGCCAACTGTATTACGGGAAATCCTGATTTTGATAAAATAAAAAAAAATAATTTTCAAACATATCATTGGGAAAGTAATGAAGCTACATATGCAAAGTATAGCAATAGCAAGGGTGCTTTGCAGTTGTTTAAGCAAGGAATGAACAACGGTTTTATATGGCCGCAGTTTCATGGAAGAGAACATGTAAATGTAAGCCAGTGGCTGACCGCATTACAAAATGGTGATGCACAAATAATGCAGGCTTTTGATAGGGGTGTGTTTGGTATTGATTTTAACAATGCCCGGTCGCTTCGAAATAATTTTATGGCGGCCTTCGATTTTAATACGGTTGATGAATCAACCGAACAAGAGATTATTATTAAAGAAGGACTGGATGAATTTGAAAAATTGTATGGTATAAAATCCCAATCATTTATAGCACCCTGTTATGTTTGGCATCCTTCATTAGAGCCGGTTTTAAAAAAATATGGCGTTGAGTATATACAGGGCATCCATTACCAGTTTGCCCCAGGTTATTACAGTAATAGATACAAAAATATTTTTCATACACAGGGGCAGCGGAACGGCAGCGGCCAGCGCTACCTTGTAAGAAATGCATTTTTTGAACCGGCACTAAATAAAAATATCAATTGGGTGGATGATTGCATGCAGCGGATACGCACTGCATTTTTTTGGGGCAAGCCCGCCATCATCGGAACTCACCGGATAAATTTTACGGGTTCGCTTTCTATAGAAAACAGGCAGAATACCCACCGCCTTTTGCATCAGTTGTTACAGAAAATTACCTATACCTGGAAGGAAGTGGAGTTTACCACTTCTGATAAACTGGGTAGTTTATTTTAAAATATCATTATGAGATACCTGAATAAATATTTAAGAAACCTGGCTCCCTACAAAGTGGCATCGCATAAAATATGGGATGTATCTGCGGAGGAACGACCCAATATTTTAAAGCTGGACTGGAATGAGGCTACCATACCACCATCGCCCAAGGTGAAAGAGAAATTAATAAGCATGCTGCAGTCACCAGAGTTTTATCACCTCTATCCCAGTACTTTTTACCCGGAGCTGCATAGCCGCCTTGCTGCCTACGCAGCCGTGCCTGAATATGCCATCCAGTATTTTGCCAGCTCCGATGCTTTGCATGAATACATTACCCGTGTATTTGTAAGTGTAGGAGATCCGGTGTTGATATTAGGACCCACTTATGATAACTTCAGGCTTACCTGCGAATCTCAGGGAGCAAGAATTGAATACAGCAATTTATCAGCCCAGTTTATTTTTGATTCGGCAAAATTTGAAGCCGATATACAGCGTGTTTGTCCTTCCCTTATTTACATCTGCAATCCCAATAACCCAACGGGAAATTTTATTGAAGCAGACTATATAGAATACCTCCTGAAGAAGTTTCCGGAGAGTTTATTTATGATTGATGAGGCCTACTATGAATTTTCGGGCAAGTCTGCTAAGGAACTGGTGTTAACATATGATAACATACTTATCACCCGTACATTATCCAAAGCCTTTGCACTGGCCAACTTCAGGGTGGGGTATCTTATTTCATGCAAAGAAAATATTGACAACATTTCCCGTGTGAGAAACCCGAAAAACTTTACCACTTTTTCGCAGGAAGCAGCAATGGCTGTATTGGGTGATGTGGCTTATATGCACCGTTATGTGGCTTCCGTAAAAAATGCCAAAAAAAATTTTATTGACTTTTTAAATAATTATGGAGGTTTTTTAAAACCATATGCCGGTGAAGGGAATTTTGTATTAATAAAATTTAATGAAACAAAAGTGAGGGATGAATTTATTGTATTCCTGGAGGCGCAGAACATCCTGATAAGAAACCTTACACATAGTATTTTGCTGAAAGATTGTGTACGCATAACCGTGGGTACAGAAGAACAAATGAAATTTGTGGCGAAAACAATCAATAATTACTTTATAAAAAAGCATGAAGCCGTTAGCACTTTTTGATTTTTGCGAAACATTGGTTTCTTTTCAAACTGCCGGAGCCTATGTAGATTTTGTAAGAAACAAATCAGCGGCTGCAAAAATGCAGCGGCTGAACCGTATACGGGTACAGTTGAAGAAATGGAAAATAATTACACTGCTGAATAAGATTTTTCCTTACGCTAACATTGAAAAAAAAATTGAACTCTACCAGTTAAAAGGTTTTTCCAAAGAAATGCTGGAGCAATATGCAGCCGAATATTATCAACATAAAATTGCTCCCTGTTTAATTCCGGAACTCGTTGCTGAAATGGCCCGGCGGCAAAATGAAGGCTACGAACTGGCCATCGTTTCCGGCGGCTACAGTATTTATTTACATCATTTTGCCCGGGCATGTAACATACCACATGTGATTGCCACAGAAATTGCATTTGACAGCAACAACATATCCACCGGAAAAATAAAAGGGCAGGACTGTATGTATCAATATAAAATTAACCGGGTAGAAGCATATTTTTCGCAGGCAGGGTTTAACAAAAAAACTGCTGTGGTGTACTCAGACAGTATAACCGATATGCCCCTGCTGAAATGGGCGGGCAGTGCTGTAGTGGTATCAAAAAATGAAACACAGCCCTGGGCCATGCAGCAGCATTTCCCGGAAATAATTTGGAAAACAAAACAACAGCCAACTGCAATAAAAGGATGAAAAACTTTTTCAGGGAATTGAGGTATAAAAATGAAATTGCTTTTTGGGCAATGTTTTATTTTAATAAAATAAAATATTTTTTTACCCGTAACCGGTACAGCGACACCGCATTTATCACAAAGCATTTTTTAAAAGAGCAAGGCTATCCGCTCCGGCTGGATAAACCTGTTACTCTTAATGAAAAACTGCAATGGCTAAAGCTGCACGACCGTAAGCCGGAATATACCTTGTATGCTGACAAGTATGCGGTGAGGGAGTACATGGAAAATAATTTTGGAAAAGAACACCTCATTCCTTTGTTGTTTCATACTACAGACTACAGGGAAATACGGCCCGAAAATTTGCCTGATGTTCCTTTCATCATAAAAGCAAATCATGGTTTTGGTGCTTACACCATAGTACGCAGCAAAGCAGCTATGGACTGGCGCCGCATACAAACTGACTGCAGGCTATGGCTGCTCACCAATTACTATTACAATGAGCGGGAGTGGCAGTATAAAAACATACAACCCCGGATAATTGTGGAGCAACTGCTGCTGGATAAAAACGGGCGTATACCCAATGATTATAAATTGCATTGCATCAATGGAAGGCTGCAGTTTGTATACGTGTCGGTAGACAGGGAAGGTGTAAATAAAAGAAATATTTACGACCGTAACTGGCAGCCGCTTTACTTTACCTGGAACCGCAAAGGCAAAGACTTGAAAAATATAAGGGGAGAAGAAATAGCGCCTCCGCCCACTTATGCAATGATGGTAGAGACAGCAGAAAAAATAGCCACCCAGTTTAAATATGTACGTGTGGATTTTTATGATATTGACGGCAAATTATATTTTGGAGAAATAACCCAATGCCATGGTGGCGGCTTCGATAGTATGCAGCCAATAGAACTGGATTATACTTATGGGAATATGATAGAGCTGTAAACGACACAGCATCTTTTGCTTCATAAAAAATAATTTTATTTTACAAATAGAGCGAAATCGCAATCGCTGAATTCATTAAATGAAAACAATTTGCCTTGTTATACATTCTTTGCAGGCAGGTGGTATGGAGAGGGTAATGGCAGAGCTGGCCAATCATTTTTCAAGAAAAGAAAACGTAGAGGTGCATCTGATACTTTATGGTATTAAAAGAGATATATTTTATACCCTCAATAAAAACATTCACCTGCACAAACCTGCTTTTGTATTTAATGATGCATCGAGAAAATTATCTACCCTTAAAACGTGGTGGTATCTCCGAAAAAAAATTAAAGCGCTGAAGCCAGATGCGGTGCTAAGTTTTGGAGAAGGCTGGAACAGTTTTGTATTGCTGGCAACACTGGGCTTGAGGTTACCGGTTTTTGTATCCGACAGGGGGCAGCCAGATAAAAATATTGGCAGCGTGCAGCATACACTGCGACGCTGGCTATATCCTTTTGCAAAAGGAGTGATTGCACAAACAGCAACAGCAAAAAAAATTTACCACACACTTTACAAACATTCCAACATACAAACCATTGGTAATCCTGTAAGAGCAATAAATGCAGGCAACAGGCAGTACGAAAGGAAAAATATTGTGCTGATGGTTGGCCGCTTAATCAATACCAAACACCAGGATAAACTGATAGAACTTTTTGTAAAAATTAATCATCCGCAATGGAAGCTGGTACTAGTGGGATACGACCACCTGAAGCAGCAGCATATGCAACGCTTAAAAGAGCTTGTAATAAAAATGGGCGCTGCGGAAAGTGTAGAGCTGGCGGGTAAACAGGCAGACGTGGATCGGTATTATTTAGGAAGTAAAATATTTGCTTTTACATCCAGTTCAGAAGGTTTTCCAAATGTAATAGGCGAAGCAATGTCGGCAGGATTGCCAGTGGTGGCGTTTGATTGTGTGGCGGGGCCTTCCGAAATGATTGCCGATAATATAAATGGGTTTTTAATTCCATTGTTTGATTATGATCAATTTCAACACAAACTTTCTTTGTTAATGGAAAACGAGACACTTCGGGAAAGCTTTGGCAGGCATGCCCGGGAAAGTATACAGCGCTTTTCTATTGCCACAATTGGAGATACATATTTTGATTTTATTTTAACGGAGCCATCGCCTAACGGGCGAGGATTTGTGCAGTTGGGGAATTGACCAACTGTCCGCCCGGAACTGAAGCTAACTTTATAACTAAAGCCGAAGTTAATCAACAAAAGCCCGGCAGAATTCTGTCCGCCGAAACCAAGCTTGGATATGCACAGCGGATGATTGTTTCAAAGTCTTGCCCCAATTGCACAAAACCTGATGTTGCACGCCGTTTTAGTCTTGCTCCAAATCGTCAAGCAGCAATGATAGTTCGGATGTTAATATAATGTCTTTGAAGCGTTTTGCTTTAAGTCCGTTGTAAAGGTGCAGGTCGCCTGTCCACAATTTGCCTTTCAGGTGTTTTGTCAATGCAACAAAAACTGTGTCTTCAGGGTCAATTGATTTCAATTGAATTTCTGTTTTGATTAAAAGGTCTTGCGGAATAAGGCGTTCGTCAATGAAAGTAATATGCTGCGTTACAAGTTCTTCAAGTTCCGAAAGTTGATCTTCTGTAAGTTTTGTTATCTTCAAAAGCGTATTTCTGTGTCGTTGTATTTCAACCCGTAAATAATTACAGGTAAAGAATTGAAAGTGTTCTTTTGAATTTAAAAAAATTTTCCCAATGCGGCTGTTGGAATTAAGAATGGCACTAAAAACAATGTTTGTGTCAACAATAATTTTCATTTAATAAGTTTGCTTCTGTTTTTAGTCCACCATTTTGCATTTATTTCATTTGCGATTTTATCTACTTCTTTTTGGTCTGTTTTGAAGTTAGCGGTCAACTCTTTGTAACGTGCATAATTCAAAAAATCTTGCAAGTCCTCTGTGTCCACTGATGCAGGCAGCCTAATGATTACCTCTTTGGTTGTTCTTTCTACTAACATAGTGAATTATTTGTCTAAAGTTAACGATTTTTTTTTGTGTTTGCTTAACTCCGAATACTGTCGAAAAATGACGTGCAACTTATTAAAATGTGCAATGAACACTTATTTTTTATATTAAAATTTTTGTAAAACAAATGATTATTGTAACAGGCGGATTGGGATTTATTGGCAATGAACTGGTGCGCCAACTGATGGCACAGGGAGAAGAAGTAGCTATTGTAGACAACCGAAACAGGGTAGCGCCGCATGCAGAAGATTTAGAAAATATTCCGGTATATGAAATAGATATTACCGATGCACAAAAAGTAAAGGAGCTTTTTGTAAACTTAAAACCCCACACTGTTTTTCACCTGGCAGCCATACATTACATCCCTGAGTGCAATGATGACCCAAGACGTACGCTGCATATTAATGTAGAAGGTACCCAAAGCATACTGGATGCGGCTGCGGTAGCTGGCGTACAGAAAATTATTTTTGCTTCCTCAGGCGCTGTGTATGCCGACAATAAAGAAAGCCTTGCAGAAAACGCACCCATTGCCCCGGTGGATATTTATGGCTGGAGCAAATTGTTTGGCGAACAACTGTGCAGGCTGCATTACTCTATGTATGGAACAGCTATAGTAATTTGCCGGCTCTTTAATAACTACGGCCCCCGGGAAACAAATATGCACATCATTCCCGAAGTATTAAAGCAGCTTAAAGCAGGCAATACTTTGCAATTGGGCAATATCAGTACCGTAAGGGATTACATCCATACA
>JAYWIB010000561.1:0-2158 GCA_043789265.1 Chitinophagaceae bacterium | reverse complement strand
CTTGTTTTTTTAAGCGCTTGCTGAGCCTTCCAATTATTAATGCCGTTACAGGCAGCAGTATAAACATAGCAACCGACAGCATCGGGCTTAGATAAACCATGTACGCCAAATAACAAATAATGGTAAGCGGATCTTTTATCAGGCCTTCCATGGCCATGATAATAGAAGATTGTATTTCGCTGATATCGCCTATCATGCGGCTCATTAAATCTCCCTTTTTTTGATCGGAAAAAAAACCAAGTGGCAGTTGTAAAATTTTTTCGTAGAGCCTGATACGAAACGAAGAAAGAATATTATTTCTGACAGGCGTGGAAATATAATAAGAGAGATAACGGAAAATATTGCTAACCAGGTTAGATACCAGTATAATTACACAAACCATACCCAGCGCATATGTCGGGCTTTTGGTATCTCTCAGTTGCTGTATGTAATGTACCAGCCCGCCTACAGCTTTTGAATCAATGGGCACGTCGTTTTTTCCATTTACAATCAACTGCATAAAGGGCGATAACATACCGAGGCTTGCCATCGAAAAAAAAGTAGCCAGCAGGGAACAGGCTATATAAAATGCCAGTTTAGCTTTTTGTATTTGTATGTATTTAAAAATCCGGAATAAACTTTTCATGACCTGCTGCGCCGCTGTGATTACATTTTTCAGCGTGGCTGCAAATTTAAGTTCATTCTGCTAATGGCGCAGGTATTTTGATGTAAGCAAGTGGCTATAATTTTTCAAGCAAATCCACCACACCTTCTCTTTTAAGAATGAGGTAGCCAAGCCTGTCGTTGCTGATGCCGTCTTTAAGTGTATAATTAAACTGCAACTGTCCATTGCTGACCGTAGTTTCAAAATATTTAAAAATGATGTTTGGATATTGCTTCAGCGGTTCGCCAATTTCGTATAAGTGGGTGGATAAAATAAACAATGCATTCCTGTCTTTCAGCATGCCTTCGATCACTACGGTAGAACATTTCATGGCGTCTTCCACATTGGTGCCTTTAAACAATTCATCAATTAATATCAGCCATTTTTTTCCATCAAGCAGTTTGCTAACGGTAGCCTTTATACGCTGCACTTCGTTGTAAAAATAGCTTTCGCCTTTTGCCAGGTTGTCTTCAATATTGATATTACTCAGCAGCCCGTCAAAAACCGACAACTGCATGGAAGCCGCAGGCACACCCATGCCAATATGTGCCAGGTAAACCGCTACGCCGGCAGCTTTTATAAAAGTGCTTTTTCCACCCATGTTGGCACCCGTTATAAAAAGAAAATTTTTTTGCCGTGTTAATGTGATGTCATAAGACACAGCACCAGCAAGCATCGGGTGGTATAATTGTGCTGCCCGGAATAACGGGCCATTATCATCTTCAAAAACAGGAAAGCATAAGCGATGCTGTGTACAGGCTGTTGCCATGCTGTACCATGCATCGCACTGGCTGTACAATTCTATCAATTCTTTTATTTCCCGTTTATAAAATCTTTTTAAAAAAGCAGCAAGTTCCAGCAATGCCGGTATGGTCATTTTCTTTTTATCCGCCGTGGCAATTTTTTGCAGTGCAGGCTTTTGCAGCAGTTGCTGTATACGCTGCAGCAATACTTTTATCTGTGCAGGATTTTTTTCATCATACAGTAAATCATGCACCTGCTGCATGCCGGTAAAAAAATCAATGAAATGACCAATGGAATAACGCACAAAAGAAAAATCGCCGCTATTAAAAATACGGTAACTAAGGCTGCTGAAAAAACCGGGATGGGCAGCAATATCCTGCACCGCTGTTTCAAAAAAAGTGTGCAGCACCATAAGGGTGCCGTTGGTAATTTTTGTGCTGCGAAACTTTTCTGCCACCGGCTGCATGCGCTGTACGATGGCCTGCACTTCTTCTATATCCTTTTTATTATTAAAGGGATTGCTTACAAATTTCCGCAGCCATTCTTTACCGCCAGAGGTAAGCGTAAAATTTATATAATGAAAAATGGAATGCTCTTCCACCGCATTAAAAATTGAAAGATCGTCCTGTGTTGTTTTATCCGCAAGCATTCGTGGGAGGTTTGGGGTTTGAGGTTTGGGGTTTAGGGTTTAGGGTTTAGGGTTTAGGGTTTAGGGTTTAGGGTTTAGGGTTTAGGGTTTAGGGTTTAGGGTTTAGGGTTTAGGGTTTAGGG
>JAYWIB010000560.1:0-2160 GCA_043789265.1 Chitinophagaceae bacterium | reverse complement strand
CGGCAGCAAGGTAAAAATATTGGGTACCGCCAATTTTTTATACAGCATGATTTTTTACGATGCAAAGGGGCGTGTAGTGCAGGTGCAGGCAAAAAATATTACAGATGGCCTGAATATTACCACCACTCAGTATTCCTTTGCAGGCCAGCCGCTGTTGAGTATTATGCGCCATCAAAATGCAGGCACAAACCCACAGACAACAGTAGTAGTTAGTAAAATTTCCTACGATGATCTGGGCAGGGCAATTAAAACAGAAAAGAGAATCAGCAATACGCTGGTAAGCAGCAATGCAATGAGTGCCTATGCCACTGCATCAACCCAGGAATATGATGCATTGGCGCAATTGAAAAAGAAAACACTTGGCAGTAAAAAAGACCCTGTTTCAGGCGCATACTATACCACACGCCAGCCCCTTGCCAACCTGGATTATGAATACAATATCCGTGGCTGGCTGCTCTCCTTAAACAAAGGATATATAACAGCACTTAACAATGCCAACCAGTATTTTGGCATGCAGCTCGGCTACGATAAGGATGGGGTGCTGGGTACTTTTGTTAACAAGCAATATAATGGCAACATCAGCGGCACACTCTGGAAAAGCGAAGGGGATAAGCAGCAGCGGGAGTACGATTTTACCTATGATGCTGTAAACAGGCTTACCACAGCAACCTTTGGCCAGTATGTATCCGGCGTAGGAGCATTAGCCATGTTTAACAATACTACAGCGGGTGTAAACTTTAGTGTTGACAATTTAACCTACGATGCCAACGGCAACATTATGAGCATGCGGCAGTATGGCATAAAAGGGGTATCCAGTACAGTGATTGACGAAATGGTATATACTTATATGCCTGGCAGTAATAAGCTACAAAATGTAAGAGACGGCAGTAATGATGCCACCACAAAGCTGGGCGACTTTAAAACATCAACCCTTCATCCGCAAAGTATCTTAAAAGCAAATGCCACCACCCAAGCTCTAAGGGAAGGTATAACAGACTATAGTTATGACACTAATGGTAACCTTACCAAAGATTTTAATAAAGATATAGTAACTCCAACCGGGTTTGATGGCATTAAATACAACCACCTGAACCTCCCCACTGAAATTATTATTAAAAAAGATAACGTTAGAAATATTAAAGGCACTATTAGATACACCTATGATGCAGCAGGCAATAAGCTAAAGAAAGCTACTGTAGACATTGGCACCGCCGGAAAAACTATCACCACCACCATCACCTACATCAGTGGCTTTGTGTACGAAAGCAAAGCCACCGTGCCGGCCAACACGCCCAATGATGATTACACAGACAAACTGCAGTTTATACCGCAGGAAGAAGGCAGAATAAGATACAAACCCCAGGCAGGAACCGTACCAGCCAGCTTGGAATATGATTATTTTATAAAAGACCATTTAGGAAATGTACGGATGGTGCTAACGGAAGAAGTACAACAAAATACATATCCTGCAACTACATTAGAGAGCGTAACCTATAACGGCGGCACAGCATTAAGTGTGGAAGATGATTATTATTCTGTCACTGCGGCAAACATAGTGCCGCAGTCAACTGCCACAGGCATGCCTGTGTATCAGAACAACAATGGCATTACCAATAATAATCAATACAGCAATACTGCTGCCAACAGTGGCTCTGTGTATAAACTGGATGGCAGCACCAATACGGTACCCAACAAAACAGGGCTGGGCATAGCACTTAAAGTAATGGCTGGAGACAACATCAATCTCTTTGCAAAAAGCTATCACAAAATGCCCGCAGGCGGTTATACCATCGCTTCCAATCCTTTGAGTGTAGTAAATATTATGGATTTGTTTGCAGGTACAGCTTTGGTAAGCAGCAAGGGAATATCAGGCACACAAATTAGTACACTGCCAGGCTTCCCTGCAAGTGTAATAGCCTTGCTAAACAATCAGCCTGTGCAATCCACCAGTACTCCCAGGGCAGGCATAAACTGGATAATACTGGATGAACAGTTTAAATGGGAAGGGGGAGGTTTTGACATGGTGGGTACGGCCATAAACAACACAGGAACATTTAAGGATCATATAGTAACAGGCATTAGTATTCCAAAGAATGGTTACATTTACATATACTGTAGTAACGAAAGCCAATATAGTGTGTTCTTTGATAACTTGCAGGT
>JAYWIB010000559.1:0-7631 GCA_043789265.1 Chitinophagaceae bacterium | reverse complement strand
GCATGCCGTGCTGCAGCCGCATGCGGTATTGTTCGGAAGCAAAAATTCATTGTTAAAAAAAGAAGCAGGTATAGATGCTGCAACAGAAGAAAAATTATTATTGCTGCTGGATAATGAATTACCCGTTAATGAAAAAACAGTTGTAGAAAAACTTATTGAAGATAACATGTTGGTAAAGCAGGCATGGGATGTATTGGTAAAAACCACACTGCAGGCAGATACTTCTATCGTGTTTAAACACAAACCATCGCTATATAAAAATGAACTTGGCAGGCTTGTGCCTTTTGCCTGGCAGCGCATAGCGGCGGCGGCAGTGGTTATTGGCTTTGGTATTTGGGCGGGTATGATTTATTTAAAAAACAATCAGCGCAATGAACCGGCCATAGCTGCTTTAAAAAAGCAGCAGGAATTTAGCACGCCAGTAAATAAAAATGGCGGCACTAAAGATGACATGCAGGTGGTTGCCATAAACGAAGTTTCTGCAGCAATAAATAAAAATGCAATAATATCAAAAACCGTTGTGCAAAAAAATATTGCTGTTGCAAAAGATAAACTGAAGGGAGAGCAGCCAATACAAAATAAAATACTTGCAATGCAAAAGCAGAAAAAATCTTTACAAAAAATTCAGACAAACATCCAGCCTTTTTTTGATAACATTAACAGCATCGGAAGTAACAATACAGATGTGGCAAACGTACCATTATCAAAGCTTCAGACCCAAATTGTTCAGGCTCAAAAAAACATTGCACCGGAAGAAAATTTTATCAGTGATAAAAACGACGCTGCACCCAATGTGTATGCAGTTCAAACATCGTACAATGAAGACAATGGGGCATTAGATGAAGATGAGCCTCAAAAAAAACGATCTAAGCTTGCAGGCTTTTTAAAGAAAATGAAACGGGTACTGGATAGAAAAACCAACAGCAACCAATCGGAAAAAAGCATTAAGGTGGCCAGCCTCTCTTTTGCAGTTCAATAAAAAAATAAAAGAAACAATATGAAACAACTATTTACATCAATGGTGTCAGTATTTTTTTGCACCGCCCTTATGGCTCAGCAGGATACCACCCGCCCAAAAGCCGCAGCAGATACCATACGCATTGGCAATATGATCATCATTAATAAAAATGGTTCCAACGATAATAAAGACGGCAACCGCTCTGTACATATTTTTTCAAAAAAAGAAAACAGCGGTAAGGCTTCAGCCATCAGCACCAATTGGTTTATTGTAGACCTCGGCTTTGCCAATTACAACGACAAAACAAATTATGCAAATACCGGGGAGTATCTTGTAAACCGCAGCGGCGTACCTGCCCTGGCAAAATCAGATTTTAAACTCAATGCCGGCAAAAGTATAAATGTAAATATCTGGGTATTTATGCAGCGGTTCAATCTTATAAAAAATTATGTGAACCTTAAATATGGCATTGGTGTGGAACTGAATAATTACCGGTATAAATCGGCTATCAGCTATCTTGAAAAAAATCCCTTTAACAACAACCTGGCGCCGGCACCTGTTATTATCAGGGACTCTGTCAGCTTTTCAAAAAACAAACTGGCGGCAGATTATATTACAGTGCCATTAATGCTGAATTTTCGTACCAGCAACTCTTCTAAAAACAAAGGCCTAAGCCTGAGTGCAGGCGTTAGTGCCGGATACCTGTACAGCCAGCGCAATAAGCAGGCAAGCAAAGAAAGAGGAAAGCAAACCAACAAAGGCGACTATGACCTGCAGCAGTTTAAATTTTCTTACATCGGCGAAGTGGGCCTTGGCCCTGTGTTATTATATGGTTCCTATACGCCCACATCCATATACCAGCGGGGCATGAACATAAGGCCTTATACACTTGGCATAAGGTTCAGCAACTGGTAAATTAATAATTGCTGATAAAATTTTATTATAAAAACCACCGGTTGCATTGAAGCAGCCGGTGTTTTTATTTTCAACTATAATGTCCGTTATTATAAAGCCAGCTTACGCTAACGTATAATTGTTATTTATTTGTTTTATTAAAAACATTAAGCTTTCCACAGGATAAAATATATTTGGGTGGCATGGCGTTTGTTTTATATGCGAAGCATTCAAAAACAAAAAAGGCCCGTCCACCAGTAACCATGAAAAAAATATTGACAGCTTCTTCCTTAATTTTATGCATTGCATTATTATCATTTGTACCCGGCAATAAAAAAAATAAAAGGTCATCGGTAAAAAAGAATACTTCTGCAAAAATTAAAAGGCATGCTTCTCCAATCATTGAAACTGACAGCACTTATTATATCGTAATAGATAAAAGCGATTACGAGTTAAAAGTGTATGATGAAGAAGGATGGTTTGCCACTTATCCCATAGTATTTGGCAGCAAAGATTTAGGAGATAAAATGAAAGAAGGCGATCGCAAAACACCCGACGGGCAGTTTAAAATTATTCTCAAAAAAATACATCCAAAATGGGGGCCTGAATTATTGCTGGATTATCCCACGGACGTAAGTGTACGCAGGTTTAATGAAAGAAAAAAGAAGGGCATTATACCAAAGAGCGCCAGAATAGGCAATGGCATTGCTATCCATGCCACCCGGCCAGAGGAAGAATGGGCCATTGATAATTTTTACAACTGGACTGATGGCTGCATATCTGTAAAGTATACTGAAATGAAAGACCTGTTTAGTTATATTCCTGCCGGTACAATGGTTACCATCAAGCCATAAAAATATAGAGCCATTCTTTTTTCTATTGGTGGTTTATAAAAAGCAAAGAGCCATCCCCATAACTCAAGAACCGAAAATTATTTTCCATTGCGTACCTATAAATTTTTTTCCAGTCATCGCCAATCGCTGCAGCTACCAGCAGTAATAAGGTAGACTGTGGCTGATGAAAATTGGTGACAATTGCTTTTGCCACTTTATATATATATCCCGGTGCTATTAAAATCTGCGTAGTAATAACGATCCGTTGCGTTTCATTTTTTTTCATCCATTTCATCAATGCCATCAATGCTTCTGTAGTAGAAAATTTAGTATGTACCAGCGGATGCTCATACACATCCCATTGTTGAATGGCAATATCATCCAGGGATACATCAGCATTTAAAAGAACTTTTACACCCATCCAATAAAGGCTTTCAATGGTACGTAGCGACGTGGTGCCCACAGCAATGATGCTTTCGGTAGTGTCAGCCAGTTGCTGTATTGTTTGGATGTGTATATCTATCCACTCTGCATGCATTGAATGCCCCTGCATACTTGCAGCTTTTATAGGCTTAAAAGTACCTGCACCCACATGCAGTGTAACATATGCAGTACGGATATTTTTTTTTTGAAGCGATTCGAAAATATGTTGTGTAAAATGAAGTCCTGCAGTAGGGGCTGCTACACTTCCATTGTGCTGTGCATAAATGGTTTGATAACGTTTTTTATCCGCATCAGTTGCTTTGCGTTTAATGTAGGGCGGCAAAGGCATGTCGCCGGTTTTATCCAGTATTTCTGCAAAAGTTAATTGCTGCGGCTGCCAGCTGAACTCTACCACATATGCATCACTAAGTTTTTGGATGAGTGTGGCTGTTAATATTGAACCCGTACCGTTGATATCCACTTCTTTTTGCAGACTGCCTTCTTTCCATTTACCTGCCCCGCCAATCAGGCATTGCCATTTCACACTTTCTTTTTTATTCATCACACTGCTGTATTCACTGATGGTTTCGTAAGGCTCAAGGCAAAATATTTCTATTGTGCCGCCTGTGTTTTTTTTAAAGAGTATTCTTGCCTGTATTACTTTGGTGTTGTTAAATACCAGTAAACTTTTTTCAGGAAGCAGTGAAGTAATATTTTTATAAATGTCTTCTTCAATTTTTCCTTCTTTATATATCAGCAACCGGGATGCATCTCTTTCAGCAAGCGGAAAAGCCGCTATCCGTTCGGCGGGCAGTGTGTAGCTGTAGTGTTCTATTGAAATATCTTTTGGATGCATAGGAGATTAGTCAATTAAAAAATTACTTACTTCTTTCATCCATTTATCATGTTCTTTTTCACACAGCGATTCATGACCAGAGTTTTCATAAATCACTAATTTTTTTTGCCCTGATAAATTGCTATAAATAAGTTTTGTTTCTCCCTCCTGTACTCTTGCATCCTGCCGGCCCCATTGCAGTAAAACAGGCACATGTATATTTTTTGCAAATGCAGCAGGCTTCATGTCAAAAGCCCAAAAGCCATGCTCAGCGCCTCCCCAAAAAGTAACGAGTACGGCGAGTGGTTCCGGCGGCAAGCCCATCATTTTTATACGGCCTTCTGCTGCCTGCAAAATGGAGGCAAAAGGCATTTCTAAAATTATTTTTGATGGCTGCAAAGTGTAATCATTCATTGCTTTGGTAATGGTGGCCGCACCCATGGAAATGCCCCATAAAATAATATTTTTTTCGCCACGGCTTTTTATAAAATCATAAGCCAGCTTTACATCTTCTGCTTCGTAATAGCCAATGGTGCTGGTATTGCCTTCACTGTTTCCATGCGCTCTAAAATCCAGCAGAAATGTATGATAGCCCAGTTGTTTAAAAACCGAGGCTTCCTGCAGCACAGCAGATTTTTTACTGCCATGCCCGTGAAACAGCAGCACGGTTCCTTTTGCCTCGCCGCCTGCAGGCATATACCAGCCCTCCAGTTTAATTTTATCTTTAGTGCGGATGTATACTTTTTCGGGCATGCTGTCGCTTATAAAACTGCTGGGTTGTTTGTAAGCTTTACTGCCGGTAAATATTTCAGCAGCAATATTCCATCCGTTTTTTTGTTGTGTGAAAGAAGCAGGCTTTTCGGATGCATTGTAAAAGTGAGTAAACTTGTATGCATGAAATGCCGTGATGATATTAATCAGGATAAAGAATATGCCAAGGATTCTAATCGTATAATTTAAAATTTTTTTCATGATCAAATTGTATACTTCGCAGTTTTATTTTTTTGAGGATGGCAGCTATCAGAGTTGTAAGCCCGGCAACGATCTATTCATTATGAATTTATTTTTTATTTTTTTTAGAAAAGAAAGCACTTCATCGTCCCTGTAAAATATACCGTACTGCATGATGAAAATAAACGTCATGCCATATATCATCATTATAATGTAAATGCAGGCATGCATCAGCAAACCCATCAGCAGGGCTGCCACACGTGTTTTGCGAAACATTACCAGAAAGGTAAAACTCAGTTCAAAAAGAATGGTGCCATAGTTAAGCAATTTTACTGCAAAGGCAGGCAGCGCCACATAATTATCCATTGCAAAAATAGAATGGCGTTCGTAATTTAAAAAATAATGAATGGCTGTACCGTTTTGCCAGTAAGCATCCTGCAGTTTACTAAATCCTGAAGCAAGATAAGCAACACATAAATTTAGCATGATGGCATAGGCCACCAGGTTACTTAACAGGTTGTACATTTTTTGCCGGGAAGGAGATAGCGTTCTTTGTTTGAAAAGGGTAAAATAAGAAAACGAGTTGGCAAAAATTAAATAAAATGCCAGTATCAGCGCCATGGCATCGCCGGTGTTTCCAAATTTAATATTGATGCCATCCAGTATTACCAGCGCTATGTATAAAAGAAAGGAAACAATATTTTTTCCTATACCAAAAAGATTGAGCAGCAGCAACAATATGCACACGTAAATTATCAGCATATGATGGTCTCTTAACCAATAGAGATGCTGACGGAAAAAGCGAAAGATATAGGCGCTGTCCTCATTCACAAAACTATGGTTGCTGTATATCAGTTCAAATGCCGGCCAGCGGCAAAACAATTCTTTCAGGTACCATGCACAAAGTGCCACACGTAAAAATGCCAGGTAAAATGCACGCCGGTTTTGCTGCTGGAGGTATATTATAATCTGCTGTAAAAAATGCATTTTTAAAAACTGCTGAACGATGAAATTAAAGTAGTTTCTTTATTGGGTTCACCAGCATCCGGATGTTTGGGTAAGGCAGGTTTTATATATACATTGTATTGAATCAGGCAGAACTCTTTGTTGACGGTGTCTGTACCATTTTGCCGGAGCGTATACTTTGCGTAATTCACCAGATTTTGAAATGTGCTGCGGCTGCTGCTGTCATTTTTCAGCATCACAAAACTGCGTT
Source organism: Chitinophagaceae bacterium (assembly GCA_043789265.1). Lineage (GTDB taxonomy): Bacteria > Bacteroidota > Bacteroidia > Chitinophagales > Chitinophagaceae > Ferruginibacter. Next base: position 1,521 of record JAYWIB010000559.1, on the reverse strand, counting down.
GCAGGTAGAAGCTGCCGGGCTTGCCTGAATATTGTTTTTCAAGTACTTTTCTTTTACGCTCCAGGTCCCAGTCCTGTTTAAGAATGTCCCATTGAGTTAGATGATCAATGGCATCATAATAGTTATTAAAGGGCGCATATTTTTTTTTGTTTATGATAAGTTCCCGGATAAGTTTGATTGAATCCTGCTGCTGCGGATTTGTTTTATCCCGTATCACCATCATCAGCTCTATGTTACATACTTTGGTTTTGGCAAACAACGCCCAGTGCTGGCGGAAAAAAGTTTTATACACTGCATACTGCCGGGGCAATGCATTATTTGTTTTTTTAGAAAAAAAGACGTACCCCAAAGTAAACAGCCAATAGTAAACAAATGCAATGAGCAGCCCATAAGAGAGCCATTCATAAGCAATGGTTGTTTTTGATGAATTCTTTGTAAGCATCGTTCCAAAAGTAAGTCACTTAATAAAATATCTACTTTTTCGGCTGACAAATTTTTAATCTATATCCTTTATGGAAGGATAGCCAGATCTAAAATGGCGGTATACCACTGCCGGAAAGAGTGAGAACTCTCATAAAAAAAATTTCAACTGCCGTGAGTGTTTTTAGTTGATGAAGGAATTATAAGAGTAAGATTTATTTATAAATCTATGGCAAGAATCGGGTGCATTAAAATTGTCGCATCATTTTGACCTCAGCCCCAACCTTTCTCCAAAAGAGAGGGCGAGTTTTAGAACTTAATATTTCGATGATTTTTTTTTCATGTACGTAACTATATTTTAGTGCAACAATTTTAAATGCAGCCCAGGAATTAAATGCTTCATTGTTGTTCAATTTTTTAGAGAGCTTATCTACTCATACAAAAAAACCGCTCGGGCAAGAGCGGTTTTTTTGTATGCACGTTTAATTTATTGTTTTATAATTTTAAAAGAATGACTTGCTGTGTTTGTTTTTACAGTTATTACATACACATCCGGCTTTAATGCATGTGCATCTGTAGCAAGTATATTTCCGGGATAAGATGTATATCGCCTGCTGCTATAGATACTACCCGCCATATCTGTAATAACAATCCATACTTCACCATAAGTGCCTTTTACAAAAAATTTATCCTGCACGGGGTTGGGGTAAATGCCAGTAGAGGCAGTGGAATTTGCTATGGTTGTTTTAGATGCTTTTGGTGCCAGCGTAAGCGTTACAGTTATTGTAATCTGTTCTTCATCATACAGTGCAGGCACAGCATTGTCTGTTGCCCTTATTGTAAAAGTATACGTGCCGGCTACAGTTGGTTTCCAGGTAAATGTTCCGGTGGTGGAACTGATGCTAGCTCCTGCCGGGGCACCAATCATTGAGTAAGTGATTACCTGGCCTGCATCGCCATCGGTGGCAGTTGCTTTAAAGGTGAGCAACGAATCTTTTTTGATGCTTTTATTTCCAATGGCAGCCAGCACGGGTGTATCAGCAACTGGTGCCACAGTAATTTTTACAAAAGCCGGTGCAGAAGCCACACAGCCCACGCTTA
>JAYWIB010000558.1:0-2169 GCA_043789265.1 Chitinophagaceae bacterium | reverse complement strand
TTGCCTGCGGCAAATGATAGTTTTTCAACCCTAGATAAACTAAAAAATTCATAGGCCCCCAAATTCGTCCACGCCAATATTTTTGGTCTTTAAATGCTGCATCTTTCATAGAAATTGATGGCAGCATCCATTGCCCGTTAAACTCTTCCGGATTTAAGAGGTGCTCCTGCATCATACGCTCCGCCTGCGCCTGAGAGGCGGCATTGCCCAACAAGGGATAAAAATTTGAAGGAGACATTTTATCAGAAAAAACATCAGTATCCGTTCGTTTATTTAAAAAAATACCTGCTGGCTCGTTCCATAATTCTTTTAATTTACTACGATATTGATTTGCCCTTACAGTTAATTCATTGGCTTCAGTGGTTTTATTTAATACAGTTGCAATCTGTGCCAGTGCATCGCAGTCCATCACATACATACCCATTAAGCCGGCATCTGCCAATGCAAGTATATTTTTTTCTTTATTGAATGGTACACTGTCGTACATCGGTGAATTATCTAATCCAGATTCGTAAGCAGCGCCCTGCCATTCATTGCTGGCTTCATCGCCTTTTAAGGGGGGCAAAATTTTATTACTGCCCCAGCAAAGCATTCCTTTGTAATCCCGGTGCTGGGGCCACCAGCGGTTCCATTGTAATAAGTCATCAAACACCAATTGCAATAGCCATTTCTCTTTATATTTTCTGTATAATTCTTTAAAAACAAGGCAGCCCACCGGCGGCTGGCTGCGGTCGTAAGAACCCTGGCTGTAACTGCCTGCCCAATTGGGTACAAAACCAAATTGTTTTATAGATTTAGTTACTTCGATGGCGTTGGCATAGGCCAGTTCCTTACTCATTACACCAGCCATATAGGCACTTAAATAACTATCCCAGTTAAAGAGTACACTTTGTCCGCCGAAGATATCATTCCACAACCTGCTTACCGGAAAAATCACACGTTTTTGTGCCGCATCATAAATAATATTCCATCCAATTACATTTTGTATTGCTGAACAGGTGGGTGCTAATTTACCATAAGCTGCAATTTCATTTTCAATACTTTTTCTTTTTTTTGCCATTATGTTTTTAATAGCGTCAATGGTTTGCCTGCTGCCGGTATACACAGCTATTTCTTTATTGAAAGCAACGGCGCTGTAAGGTGCTGCTGCGGCTACATATTCTTCTACAGCACTGCCAATTATATTAACATTAATATTTTTTTTTGCAACAGTGGCAATTAATTGATTCCCGTGTTTGGCTATTACACCAGGCTTATTCCACAGCATGCCTGCTTCTATAATCAAATTGGCATCGAGGTCACAATCATCTAATGGCGTTATCAATAAAAGCAGTTCCTTCAAATTAGTTACTGCACTTTGCACCCTGAATTTTAATTGCTTCCATTGCACTGTTAAATCTGTATAACTGCCGTCCAGCGCATGCATGCCGGGTGTAATGGTTTCCGGCCGTGGATCCCTGGAAGAAATATAGCCTTCTTTTAAATACCCATTTGTTGCTATCCCTTTTACTTTAAAACCAATGTTTAATGCAAAACATTCTGGCAGTAATACATGGCTGAATACACTTTTATGATTGAATGTACCCCAGCCGGATTGCAATTTTTGCTGAATTAACTGATAATTTTTTTGTGGGGATGATTGTGCCGTTACTTGTGCAATTAAAAACAAAGTGAAAAAGAAACTGCTGTATTTTTTCATGAACAAAGTATGATTTACAAAACGTATTAGTTGTAATTAATTCAATTTTACAAATTGCATACACAAGTTGCTCATGTGCATGCTGTACAATTTATTGACACCAGTATTGAACAAAAAATATAGCAGGGCTGCACTATCGTTCAAAAGCATGTAACAAATGTAAGGAGCTGTGAGAAGCTAACTGTATAATGAATTGCCATTTAATGGAACAATGTTGGCAAAGAAGGAATAAAAGTGGTATTGAAAAAAAAATGCCGCTACCCAATGGCTGCAGTATTAAATTATTTAATCTGGATAAAACAAAGCTTACGTTGACTTTCCGTTTATCCTGTGTTTTTTTTTATCAAGCACATTGCAGTAATACTCTGCCAGTATGTCGTCCAATGTAGTTTTGCGTACCGGGTTAATACCATCATCGCACTGAGATCCATTAGTGCCATTTCGCCATTTGAAACTGCTCTATAAATAAT
>JAYWIB010000557.1:0-2170 GCA_043789265.1 Chitinophagaceae bacterium | reverse complement strand
TGCTTCGCAATGGCCCAAGCCCTTTATTAAATTTATTGCTGGCAGACCAGCCAGCATCAAGGCAAATGTTAAACAACAGGATTGACATAAATTACAATCAGACTAACGCAACCAATCAACAATTTTTACAAGAGTTAAGAACACAATGGGCTTATCCTGTAAATATCAGGAACATTGCCATCAGTAACGGTAGCGAATGTGCCATTGACCAGGAGTTTGCCACAGGTTCAAGTTTGTTGTATCATTATCGCAGTACTAAAACCCGTTTTATTGGCGACCTTATTTTTATGGTAGCTGGTGTTGGTTTGCAGGCGTTAAACGTTTCTCCACTCATTACTATACCGTTGATACTTCCCGGCAGTAGTAAATTTGAATTGACCATAGACATTAAATCAATAGCAAATGGCGGCGGCAATGCGGTTTATTATGGCAACATTAAACTAACAAAGAAAATATTGTGGCTTGTTCCAGTAAGTGTAAACATTGCAAATAAAACATACAATGCCCCAACAGGTATCTTGCCATTCGATACTTATCCCGGTGGCTTTTACACTCTAACATTAGCAAATCAACCCGGCTCTGTATCGCAAGACTGGATGTTTAGTTATAACAATAGTTTCTTTATCCAAAGAAGGTTTTCATTTATTCCAACAACTTCATCATTAGATATTGGGCAAGGTAACACGGCTTTGACAAATGCTAATTATGTGGCAAGGTATATTGGTGCAACACCTCCTGTTGCTCCATTTAACACCCCTTTTGCAAATTTTGCTACAGCCTTCAATCAGGACGGAAGCCAATGGATTTTTGATAACAGCAATTTTAGAAGGCTTAATAATGAACCGCATGAAGGGTTGTTTATTCGTAATGCAAATTTTCTTGCAAATGAAATGAATGGTATAAATAATGTTCGTACAAATTGTAATGCTTTTTGTGCCAATGGAGCTATAACCGGTAACACCAATATCTGCAACCCCCAAACACTAATTGCTCCATTTGGCAATGGCGTTACTTACATCTGGTCTGTCAATTCCCCAATAGTTATACTTGCACCCAATGGTAATACTGTGGGTGTTAGCAGAAATGGTCCATCTAATGGTCAGGCAATTGTATCTGTTGAAATTAGCGGTGCCTGTGGAAATACTACTCTTACAATACCGATAACAGTAGGCACCCAGCTTTCTGATATTAATGTGCGCTACACACGTAACGCAAATAATTCTCAAAATATTGATTTTGGTCAAAACCCTAGCGCAACGGTATTTACCCAAACAGGTAATTTTTCAGTTACCGCATTTACAGCTTTGGCTGGTACTAATACTTTTAATTGGGTAGTAATGGGGCCACCTCCCGGATCAGGCTATGGCTGGAGCAATTTTACTAAATCTGGTTCTAACTGTTCTTTTACATTAACCGGTACCAATGCACCTACTATTCCGCTTCAGGTAACGCTAACCAATACCCAAAATGGCTGCACATCCGACAATCTAAAAGGGGTGGTTTTTGTAGCCAGTATTCCAGGTGGCACCATGGGCAACATTGTAGTATCCCCTAATCCTGTTACTGACAATATTAACGTAACATTTACGGAACCATTAGATTCATCTGCTGCCCGTAGAACAAACACTAAGCCTGCAACAGCCTTTCGCTCTTTACCATCAAAAGGCAAAACTATTGTTTCGTTATTTGATTTTAATTCAACTGTAATGGTAAGGCAGTGGACAAAAAATGAAGTAAACAGTAAACGATACAATTTCAATATTGCCGGACTAAGAAAAGGATTGTATGTGTTACAGGTTGACAGGGATGATGAAACTATAACTACAAAAATTATTGTAGACTAGTTTTCCACAAGGTAGCCACATTGAGGTAACAGAGAAGGGCTACCTACAACAAAAGTATTTACAAAACCAGGGCTGGACAATGTAACATCATCTTTGTACTACTATCAGCAGTAGTTCGGGCATGACCAACATTGTTCAGCTTTTGTTTTTAACTTCAACAAAATAGTTTCAATTGGACATTTGTACCAGGCTGACAAGCAATGAATTCCCTGCCTTCGCAAATACCCGAACGTTAAGTGCAAGCTCGTTTCAATAAAAAAATTACAGTCTTCGTTTTGTTAGTTTCTGCTCAGTAAATTCATTATAGTTTTTTCGTTAGCCACTTT
>JAYWIB010000556.1:0-2172 GCA_043789265.1 Chitinophagaceae bacterium | reverse complement strand
TGTTGGCTTCCATCATTGCATCGGGTGTATTCATTACAGATTCAGTTTCGTCCCGGAACATGTATGGTGCTGTGTACTCCATATTGGCGGGGTTTTCTTTATACTCACCATTGTTAAAATCATCATCACCCAGCGAATTGATAAAAGTGTTAAAGCCTTCATCCATCCATCCATATTTACGTTCGTTGCTGCCCACTATCATAGGAAACCAGGTGTGTCCATACTCATGATCCACCACGCCAAACAGTGATTTTGTTTTAGCAGTATAGCCGCAGAATATAATGCCGGGATATTCCATTCCGCTGACATTACTGGCCACATTTACCGCTACCGGATAAGGGTAAGGATACCAGCGCTTGCTGTAATTTTCTATACTGGCTTTTCCATATTCGGTAGACCGGCCCCAGGCTTTGCTGCCATCGCTTTCAATAGGATACACACTCATGGATAAAGCTGTTTTGCCATCAGGCAAATTTATTTTTGCGGCATCCCAAATAAATGCACTGGATGATGCCCACGATACATCTCTTGCATTGTTCAGGCGGTAGTGCCATGTAAGTTTTTTCGTATCGGGCAGCTTTGCTGCCTGATCTACTTCGGTGGCCGATCGTATCACCACAGTTTTATCGCTTTGCTTTGCGGCGTTCAGTCTTTTTTGCTGCTCAGGTGTAAGCACTTCAGCAGGGTTCACCAGTTCAGCACCTGCCACTACTATGTGTGATGCCGGTGCAGTAATGCTGAAATCAAAATCGCCATACTCCAGATAAAACTCTCCGGCGCCGAGGTAGGGATCAGTGTTCCAGCCCTGCACATCATCAAACACACACATGCGTGGATACCATTGTGCCACGGCAAATATTTCTCCTTTGGCGGTTTTTTGTATACCACTTCTGTCAGCACCCACCTCGGGCAACGTAAATGAATACACGATTTTTATTTTTACTTCATCGCCTGCCGGCAGCATAGGTTTTTTCAGGCGCAGCTGCATTCTTGTATCTGTTATTATATAATCAACGCCTTTGTCGTTGAGTAACACAGCATTAATTTTATAGCCCCCCTCAAAATTGCTTTTAGCATCGCCATAACGGCTGCGGCTGCCAGCTATCATTCTTTTTTGGCCACGGCTTTCTTTGGAAAATAAATTCTGATCAAGCTGCAGCCACAGAAATGGAAGGGCAAGCGGGCTGTTATTTTTATAAGTAATCACCACTTCGCCTGCTATCTGGTGGGTTGCTTCGTTTAAGGATACATTGATTTTATAATCAGCCCTGTTTTGCCAATATCCTGGGGCAGGCTCGCCGGTTGCGGCTCTTGTAGCAGAACCGCCATCGGGATAAAAAAAGGGAGCGAATAACGCATGCGGATTGTATCGTGTTTCTATAAAATCCTGCGACTGGGCAGATGCTGATACGTAAAAAAATGAGCCTGCAAAAAGCAGAGAAATAATTTTTTTCATAATGAATTGTATACCGGTATTTTCTAAACAAATAAATTTATAAAGTAAGGCAGTTAGAAATTTAAACCTTACTCCAGTTCTTTTAATAATTTTTTTCCATCAGCTTTTATGGCGGCATCATCTTCAGTCTTGTCGGGCAACTGCAGCATGGTACGGATGAGTGCGGCTGCCTTTTTTTTCTGCCCTTCCTGCTGATATGCTCTTGCCATTTCATAGTAATTTAAAATAAAACCACCGGCAAGCTGGTGCGCTTTTTCAAAGGCCTGAATGGATTCCTTTAATGAGGCTTTGGGCAAGCCGCCAAACAATACTTTTACCGCTGCCCTTTCAAACATATTCAGGTTACTTATTTCATAATGCCACCTGCCCAGCACATGCCATGCTTTGTAATTATGCGGATCACTTTTTAAAGCAATGTCCACATGCTTTTTTATTTCTTTGGCATTGTTTATTTTTTCTTTGCCTCCTTTAGTAAGAGATATTCTTCCCAGTACTATCGCCATTACACAATTGGCTTCTGCATTGGCAGGGCTTATTTTTAAGGCAAGACTGGCATAGGTTTTAGCTGCTTCATAATAATCATCTCTCCGCTTTGCATCTAATTGCCTTTTGCCAATGCGGCTGCACAATTCGCTGCATTTATTTAATGTATACAGATTGGATGGCTGTATATGCAGCACTTCTTTAAATTTTTCAAATGCTTTTTTCTCGTCGGG
>JAYWIB010000555.1:0-2174 GCA_043789265.1 Chitinophagaceae bacterium | reverse complement strand
GCCCCGCATATTGCGGGGACGATGTTGAGCATTGATAAAATGATGGTTAAATAATTGTATTTGCGAAATCCCGATTCTTTCGGGAATGCCCATTGCTTCTTAGCCCCGACAATGAAAATTACTACTTAATCATTCACTATTTCAAATACAGCAGCCATATACTTTTTAGGAAACGTTACTGTTATTCTTTTAGCATCTTTTTTAAAACCGACGCCTAAATTTTTCGGATAAATAAGAGCAGCAGTTTTAGCATCAGTAACGGGCAGGCTTACCTGATTTTTACCAGCCAATCGCCACACCGCAACAAACCTTTTTTCTGCATGTTTCATACCCACGGCAATGGCTGAAACAGAATCTGTAAATGAAGGCATACCGAGCGGAAAAAATGGTGTTGATTGTGGCAAATATTTGCTGATGTTGTTTTTATAAACAGCAATACCATTTACTACCTGCGCCATGGCTGCAGGTTTCAGTTTGTCAAGTTCACCGCTAAGGTGTATGCGGCAAAGCATAGCACTGACCATGTTAAATGCGGCTTCTTCAGCAGAGGAAGTGGCAACCGGATAAGCCCATGCAGCCAACTGTTCAGGCAACACAGCCGCCAGTTCACCTACAATAATGGAAGGATATTTTTTATAATTTCCCTGGTCGGATGAGGACTGTATTTGATGCCGTGACAGTGCTTCATAATCCATCCGCATACCACCACCACTGCAATTTTCCAACACTAAATTTGGGTAACGGATATGTACTGAATCTATCCACTTGTACACCGCCCTTGTATTTTCAAGCATGCCCTGCCCGGCGCTGAAAGTATTTAAATCGGTGCCAAACAATGCACTGCAATTGTAATCCCGTTTAATGTATTCCGCACCATATTCTTTTACCATGCGGTCAATTACTTCGTTGGCATAATTTCGTACCTGCGGGTTTCTAAAATCTAAAAAGTAGCGGCCACCTTCATTGATGCGTTTACCGTGGCGTATAAAAAACCAGTCATCCGGTTTAGTAATCAAAGGCGATTTTACACCAGCCAATTCTATCTCTAACCACAAGCCGGGCTTCATACCTTTTTTACGGATAGCATTTAATGGCTCCATAATTCCATTGGGAAATCTTGATGCAGACGGTTGCCATAAACCAATGGCATCCCACCATTTTTCTTTTAGTGCCGCATACCAGCCGGCATCTATCACAAAATAATCTGCACCTGCTTTTGCAGCCGCATCAATCAGTGGCAATTCTTTTTCAGTGGTGGGGTCGGCCCAAAGGGAATTCATATAATCGTTAAAAATTACGGGCATGTTTGCATTGTCTGTATGAGGCATCAGCAAAGCAGCTCTGCGGTACTTTGTTAACGCATCAACTGCTTTACCAAAGCCACCGGTAACACAACCTATAGCAACTGTAACCGTGGTATAATCTTGGCCGGGTTGCAATTGTTTCCATGCCTGGTGGTGCTGTTCATCGGGGCCACCCAGGTAAGTGTAAGAACCTTGAGTACCCACGTTTGAAGCCATTTCGCTGTACCAGCCTCCGCTATGTTCTATCTGCCAAAACCAGGTAATATTAGCTTCCGTATTTTCAACCATTTCCAACGGTAGGTAAGTATTGGTTGACATCGTTCCCAAATTGCTGAACGCAATTTTTCCCGTCATCTCATCATCCCTTTTAAACCAGCCAAGTTGAGATGCTGTTGATTTACGCCACTGCCCTTCGCTGTTGTAAAAATTATTTGCCCAGTGAATAATTAATTTTTCATCCGGATTTTTTTTACCAAAGGCAGTCATGTTGTTTATCATGGCACTGCTTACATATTCTATACCCACTGCCTCCGTTCCTTTATTTACCAGCCTTGTATAGCGCCTTACTACAGGGATGTTATTGTAAAAAATATAGTGCGATTCAGCAATTAGTTTACTTACTGTATCTGTTTGAAAAATGATAACATGGCTGCCGTTTGTGGTATTGGTTTCCGTCATTTTGGTATAGGTAAAATTGTAGCCCGGTTCGCCGCAATCATAGGTTCTGCCTATCCGCATACGGCCGGTAATTTGTATTGCAGTTTCAAGGTCGCTCTTGTCAATCATTTCAGGCAGGTTCGGCTTATTTAAATCTGTTGATGGCTGCATACACCGCTGCCTTAAACTTCCTTTATAAAAATCAAATTGAAT
>JAYWIB010000554.1:0-2175 GCA_043789265.1 Chitinophagaceae bacterium | reverse complement strand
GCCCCATAGGGATGCCCAAGGGCTGCAACAAATAAGCGATTTTCATTTACTGGATCAATAGCCAGACCACCCACCTGCTGTATTTTTTTCAATCCTTTATGCATCCAGGTTTTGCCGCCATCAGTTGATTTATATATGCCATCGCCCACACTTAAATCTGGCCGCTGCAGGCCTTCGCCGCTGCCTGCATAAATTACTGCAGGGTTAGATGCTGATACAGCAATATCACCAATACTGCCTGTAGGCTGTTCATCAAAGATGGAATTCCAGGTGCGGCCAAAATCTGTCGTTTTCCAAACACCGCCATTGTTTACCCCCATATAAAAAACATTGGGCTGCGATGGCACACCCACGGCGCCCACGGTGCGTCCGCCTCTGTGAGGCCCTATGCAGCGCCATCGCATGGCATCAAAAAAATTTGAGTCGCCATTCTGGCTAAAAGATTGTTTTAAAAAAAAGAACAACAGCAGGGCAATGATAAAATGTTTCATAATAAGAATTAAGTGCGGTGAATGTACAAAGAAATATAAACGGCAAAGTTTCAAAAAAACTGGCTCAATTTTTTTAAAGCAGTATAAATTTAATTTTATACCTACTATGTATAATAATCGTCCAGTCTCTTTTCTGCCGGCATAATACCTTCTAAGGTTTGCACGTATCCGTACTGCTTAGTAAATAAAGATGGTATTACATAATGTATGGTTAAGTATATCTAAACAAAAGGAGGATTGCTTAACTTTACGAACTAAACAGCACATTTTATATGAGTGAAACAGCAGTACTGCCGCTTACTTCAAAAGACTTTGTAACAGACCAGGAAGTAAGATGGTGCCCCGGTTGCGGAGACTACTCCATACTGGCGCAGGTACAAAAAATAATGCCCACCCTTGGTATTCCAAAAGAAAATATTGTGATGGTATCTGGCATCGGCTGCAGCAGCCGCTTTCCTTATTACATGAATACTTATGGCATGCACAGCATCCATGGACGAGCAACTGCGGTAGCCAGCGGATTAAAAGCAGCGAGGCCAGAACTAAGCGTTTGGATTATTACAGGCGATGGAGATGGATTAAGTATTGGCGGCAATCATACCATTCATTTGCTAAGAAGAAATTTTGATGTAAATGTGATGTTGTTCAATAACCAGATTTATGGGTTAACGAAGGGACAATATTCTCCCACATCTGAAGAAAATAAAATTACCAAATCAACTCCTTTTGGCAGCATTGATCATCCGTTTAACCCACTGGCACTTGCAATGGGTGCGGATGCAAGTTTTATAGCCAGATCCATGGATCGGGATCCAAAACACCTGCAGAGTATGCTGCTAAGATCGCAGCAGCACAAAGGCGCTTCGTTTCTGGAAATATATCAGAACTGTAATATTTTTAATGACGGTGCATTTGAAGTGTTTACAGAAAAAAGCAGTAAGGCAGAGGAAGTATTGTTTCTGGAACAGGGAAAGCCACTGCTGTTTGGAGCAGCACACAACAAAGGCATTAAATTAGATGGCTTTAAACCAGTAATAGTGGAGATAGGTAAAGATGCCGCCATAGATGATGTGTGGGTGCATGATGAAAGAGACTTTTACAAAGCGCAGATTTTAATAAGAATGTTTGATGATCCGCAAATTGCAGGGCATCTGCCACGGCCTTTTGGTGTGTTTTATGAAACTGAAAGAGCTTGCTATGAAGACAATCTTGTAATGCAGATAGATGAACTTATTGCAAAAAAAGGAAAGGGAGATTTGGATAAATTACTGAGAGGGAATGAAACATGGACGATAAACTAATGGTTATCATCCTGCGCAATTTAGAAGAGTGCTTATGCTTTTAACTTAGCTGAAGAAGCTGTATCTGCTATCCCCGTTTTTTTAGGTTTATTAAGTGCATGACTAAATTCAGGAAGTATTTTCTGAATGAGGTTGATTATCATTTCATTTTTGTGCGCCAGTGCTACCTGTTCCAGTTCATCCAGCGTTTCATGAAATAAAGGGTTGGCTTCAGTTGATTTTTTTGCACGCAATATTTTAGGGTGATCGGTTTCTGCAAATTCTTCTGAATCTTTAAACAGCTCCTCATACATTTTTTCTCCGGGCCTCAGTTGTGTATACTCAATGGCAATATCTTTTCCTGGTACAAATCCGGCAAGCTGAATCATACGGGTGGCCAGATC
>JAYWIB010000553.1:0-2177 GCA_043789265.1 Chitinophagaceae bacterium | reverse complement strand
TGTAGTAACGAAAGCCAATATAGTGTGTTCTTTGATAACTTGCAGGTAATACACAAACCGGGGGTAATTTTAGAAGAGACACATTATTATCCCTTCGGCTTGGTTATGAGTGGTATCAGTTCTAAAGCAGCGGGTTCATTAATCAACAAAATAGGCTTCAATGGTAAAGAGTTGCAATCAAAAGAATTTAGCGACGGTAGTGGTTTAGAGTTGTTAGATTTTGGAGCAAGAAATTACGACCCACAAATTGGTAGATGGCACACTACTGACCCACTTGCAAGTAAATATCCTATGTGGTCGCCTTATGCTGCAATGGCTGACAATCCAATACGAAACATAGACCCAACAGGAAAAGAATTTATCAATTTTGATAAGGATGGGAATTATTTGAACAGCACTAAAAATAATTGGTGGCATAATTTGTGGAATGGCCACAAGGGCAGAGTTTTAGATGATAAAGGAAACGCTACACAAAAATTTAGATTTGCAGACCCCAAAAATGATGTTGCAGATATTAAATCAGGGGTTATAAATAAACTTGTCTTTGTTAAAGAAAACGAAATCTCATCAATGTTGTCAAAAGCAGGAGCATTTACACCAGCCAATAGAACAGAAAATAATAGTACAGCAGACAGGTATAAATATATTATGCAAGAAGGCGTAGGTGGCGGAAAGTTAGATTTTTCTTATACAGCTATACCCAGTATGTATCCAGGAGCAAGTGATAAGCCTTTAGACAAGCCATCTTCTATGATGTTTTTAGTTGGCAGCACTGCTCACAATCATATGAATTTTGGAAATTTTCTTTTTGGTGCTGCAGGGCAGTCATTAGGGTATTCATTGTTTGAATTATCAGTAGGCGCTCATTACAACAGTTTAAAAAACCCAGGACCCAATAACTACTCACGCCAGTTTGATTCTGAAGATGACCAGTACTCAATAAAACTAGGATTTATTTTTGGCGACAATCGGAATTACAATAAGGTAGTTTTAAAGGGAACGGTAATTGTGGGCGAGTTAGAAAAAGTTAGTAGGCTACCTGATGAAGCCAGTGAACATTAATACTTTTTATGAAATACTTATTTTTAGCAATACTTAATTTGGCAACAATGTTTTCTTGTAATAGAAAAGATGACAGTTATAAAAAATTTGTCGAGCAGTATAAGGATGAAAATTTTGAGTTATTTAAAAACACCTCACTATTTATTAGAAGTGCTGCCAGTAACGGCGGCGAGATTGTTTTTGCATATGATGAAACAATATCACCAGACCTAAACAACGGAGCTTATGTAATTACAATAGACGAAATAAAAAAAGAAATAAAAACTACTAGTTGCCACTTAATGAAGGATAGTTTAATTGTTGATAGAAAAAGATTAGATAAGTTAGCGATAAAGTTTATTGAATATCCGATAGGCTATTTAAGCGTTGATTCCAGTAGTAACGTTTTGATTAATCTTAACGCAAACGAAAGCCCTAATTTAATTCGCTTTTCAGACCTAAAATATAAAACTGAAAAATACAAAGAGTGGAAACAAGTAAAAGATAATTGGTACGAAAAAATCAAAGAATAATAAACAACAAAGCCACTCAATGAGTGGCTTTTTACTTTTATAGTGCAGCTACATTTTTATTAAAGAAATCTTTGAATTTGGTTTTAGTCAGCATCCCATCAATGATGCGGTAAACGGCTTGTTTATCTTCATCCTCTAATTGCTCCAGCAAGCGAAGTTTTTCATTGGTGGTTTTATCTTCAATTTTTATATCCTTTGGCACTTTGCCCTCAAAATGTATAATCTCATCTACCGTCATGCCAAAGAGTTTTGAAATTTTATCCAATGCCTCAATGGATGGCTCACGTTCCCCCTTTTCAGTTTTGTTGTAGTTGGCAGGATGCAGACCAGCGGCGGCAGCCACATCTTTTTGCAGCAGCTTCTTTTGCTCCCTTATCTTTTTAATATTCTTACCTACGTTCATATTGCTTTGCTTGTATTGCCCTACAAATATAGTCATAGAGTGAATTTTAAGCAATAAAATAAACTATTGGATAAATTATAGTTGTCAAATAGTTAATCGTACTCCTTCCGGAGCAAGTCTCTCATCCCTTAATTTTTCACAGGCGATGACTCTGCGCTGGGCGTGTGGGTTAGCCGCAGGTCTCGCCGCATTATGGAAAC
>JAYWIB010000552.1:0-2187 GCA_043789265.1 Chitinophagaceae bacterium | reverse complement strand
AATTGCTCGCTGAAAAATCTAACCAGCTATTTATACAAAATGTAAACCTCAACGGGTATGTTTTTGAAAATTATAATAGCATTACCGGCAATATAACCAACCCTGCTGAGGGCAGAAGAGAAGGTGATAACTATTACCATTGGGGTGCATTACTCGGCTTTATAGCGCTGATGGAGAATGGATTGGTTGCAGACCCTTCAAAACCATTAAATTATTAAAATAGCACCTGATGAGAAATATATGCCTGGTAATATTTTTTGGAATTATGCAACTGAACAGTGCTGCTACAAATTATTATGTATCCAATAATGGAAAAGATGATAACAATGGAAAATCTATTGAAAAAAGTTTTAAAACTATCAACAGATTAAACAAGTTAAAATTAGTGCCAGGAGATTCTGTTCTTTTTAAATGTGGTGAGGTATTCTCAGGTGAAATTGTTGTACAGTATAGTGGTAAAAAAAATAAACCGGTTGTGTATGCCTCTTATGGCAAAGGAAGTGCACCGGTAATTTCTGGTGCTGTTGAAATAAACAATTGGCAACAATACCAGCCGGGTACTTGGACAACAACGGTTTTGCCGCATGTATATAATATTTTTGCAGATGGTAAAATACAAACCAATGCAAGGTTTCCCAACAGCGGCTTACTAAAAATGGATGGGGGTTTTGATAACACAATTGCTTTTACTGACAATGACCTTACCCAGCCAAATAACTATTGGGCCGGTGCAACCATTCGCTTTCGTACCTGGGATTGGGAGTACCGAAGCAGCACGGTGACTGATTATAGTGATAAAAAAATTACCATTAAAGACAGCTCTACCAACACGCTTGGCGCAGGATGGGGTTATTATTTAGACAATAAAATACAGGAACTTGATACACTTAAAGAATGGTTTTATGATACATTGAAACACCATCTCTTTTTTATACCAGATGCCAAAGACATATCCACTCAAAAAATAGAAGCTACAATTTTTACAACCGCCTTTGCCATCTATCAAAAAGTAAAAGATATAGTTATCAAAGATTTAAGCGTGCAGCAATTTGCCCAATACGGTGTATGGGCAATGGGTGATAATGAAAATATAGAGATTATAAACAACCGATTTGAAAATATAAATCTGATGGCCATTAATTTTCAATTGGCATCAAAAAATTGTATTGCAAACAACAACCACATCAAAAATATAAACGGCAGGGGCATATCAGCGCTGGAACCTGAGCATTTGCAAATCATCAATAATACGCTGTTGAATACCGGCAGCATACCAGGCTACGGCATTAGCGGTGTAAATGGCATGATTGGTATTGCCATTGAAAATATAGAAAAAGTAAAATCTGTTACCGATCATATTGCTGTAAATAATTTAATTAAAGGCAACCGTATTGATAGCTGTGGTTATGTAGCTATAAGAATGGATGGCGCAAACAGTATTATGGAAAATAATGTCCTTAGCAATTCACTGTTGCAGTTAAGTGATGGTGCTGCAATTTACTGCTGGGCAAAAGACGGCCCTAACTACACGTACAGTAATATTATCCGCAATAACATTCTGTATAACATCACCGGCAGCAATTTCGGCACGCCATCGGAAAGCAACCCAATTGCTAATGGTATTTATATTGATAACAACTGCTATAATATTTTACTGGAAGGCAACACTATATTTAATTCCACTGGTTCAGGCATTCATATAAATTCAAATGCTTATAACAATAGTGTAATTAAAAACACTGTTTACAACTGCCAGACAGCTATGTCCATTGCGGAGTGGGCTAAGCCAAACAGCACTTTTGGAAACAGGGTGGAAAACAATATTTTTTTCGCTGTCAATCAGTCGCAGCGCTGTGCAGGGTTGTCTAACTGGCTGATGCCTTCTACTAAAAAGCTGGGAATATTTAATTATAATACTTATGTCAACGTTACCGAGAAATATATTTTTACCGAGAGTTTTTTAAATGTAGACAAATCCATTAAAGTACTTAATGAATTTTCATACGAGGGCTGGAAAAAAAATTATGGTTTTGATGAGCAAAGCATAATAATCGGCGTTAATCACGCCTTAGCAAAATACCAGCGGTCTGCAATATTTTACAACGAAACTCCCTTTATTAAATCGTTTAATTTAAAGGAAAGAGATTACTACAATGTAAATGGTGAAAATTTAAAAGAATTGCAGTT
>JAYWIB010000551.1:0-7747 GCA_043789265.1 Chitinophagaceae bacterium | reverse complement strand
TTGTAAAAATAAATATCAGCAAAGCGGGCAATAACAATTTTAAAATTTATCCTAACCCTGTAATGGATGGAATGATTGGACTGCAGATGAAAGATGCAGGTGCAGGCAGGTACAGCATAAGGCTTATCAATAACCTGGGCCAGGTGGTTGATAAAAATATTATGAATCACAGCGGTGGCTCTGCCACTCAATCTTTCAGGCTTCCAAAGGAACCCGGTGATGGTATGTACCAGCTTGAAATAACTGCTCCTGATAATAAAGTAACCGTACTAAGTATGCTTGTGCTGGGGAAATAATTTTCCGTTTTTTAAGAACAGATTTGGTAATGTGTTTTTATAAAATCAACATAGGTGAAATGCTATTTTAATTTATCATTTCTGTTTAGAAGGCCTCAACTGATAAACCGCATAATTTCATAAAGTCTGTTAGTGATTCCTTTAAATTTTTTTATAGATGCATGCGGCATCATTAATTTTATAATAGCACTATTTCGTTCCTCCATTTTCTTTATATAAAATTTTCACCGTTATTTTTTATTGTCATTCTTTTAATTTCGTTTAATTATTTGTATGATTCTAAAACAACAAATCCACCATCATTTTTTACAGGTAATAACCGGCCGCATACTGCAATTGGAAAATGTATTGGCAGATTTAAAAGAAAGCGGCAGCAATGAAACCAAAAGTAGCGCAGGTGATAAACATGAAACCTCACTGGCCATGCTGCAGATAGAGCAGGCAAATACAAGAAAGCAGTTACAGGAAATTTCAGCACAACTTGCTGCATTTACAAAAATTGATCCTGCTGTTCCGCACCATATCATCGCAAATGGCAGCCTGGTGTATACCGATAAAGGAAATTTTTATATCAGCAGTGCATTGGGTAAAGTAACCATGCAGGAATATTCTGTCACCGCAGTTTCTCCACAATCGCCACTGGCCATACAGTTCATGGGATTGAAGGCGGGTGATTCTCTTACAGTAAATAAGCGTTTCTATATCATTCAGGCAGTGGCATAAAAAAACAGGCCATCAAAGGCCTGTTTAATTTCAGTGATTGATATTATTTTGTTTCCAGTAATTTGAAAAATTGATCCAACTGCGGCAATATTACAATCCTTGTCCGGCGGTTGCTGGCTTTACCTTCAGCAGTATTGTTATCTGTAACAGGTAAAAATTCGCCACGCCCTGCGGCAGTAATTTTTGCCGGATTAATACCGTATTGATCTTTCAGGATACGCACTACGGAGGTAGCCCGCTTTACGCTTAAGTCCCAGTTGTCAGTTAAAACTGCATTGCCCTTGTAAGGTACATTGTCTGTATGTCCTTCCACAATAAATTCTATGTCTGGCTGATTTTTTAAAACTGCTGCCACCTTGCCCAAAACTTCTTTTGCTTTATCTGCCACTTCGTAACTGCCGCTTTTAAAAAGCAGTTTATCGGAGATGTCAATGTATACCACACCTTTGTCTACTTTAATGTTGATGTCCTTATCGTCCAGATTGCCGATGGCACCTTTTAAATTGGTAACCAATGCCAGGTTCAGCGAATCTTTCCTGCTGAGTGCAGATTGCAGCCCCTGTATGTATGAATCTTTGGATGAAATATTATCCAGCGATTTTTTTATACTCTCCGCCTGTGAGGAACTGATTACTGAAAGATTCTCCAGTTGTTTTAATGCCTGGGAGTTGTTGGCATTTAAATAATCTACCTGTTTTTTTAATGAGGCCACTTCATTTTCAAGTGCTTCTTTTCTTCTATTATTTTCTGCGGATGAATCGTTGCATGCGCTAAGCAAGTCCTGCATATTGCTGTATTCCCTTTGCAGGGTGGTGTACTTTACCTGCTCTGTTTTTAAAATTTTTTTACTTACACAGGAAGTAAAAATAAAGATAGCTGCGATGATGGGTAAAGATGCCTTTTTAAATTTCATACATTGTTAATTTTCTTGTTTTAATAAATAAGGGTTTAATATTCAATGCAGATAATTGCAAACGAAGTGCCAGTAAAAAATATCATGCGGCTCTAAGGGGAATGTTTATTTTTTTTCTCAAAATATTTTTTCTTCCCTGGTATAGATGCCGTTTTCATTTACGCCTTCAATGATTACCCTGATTTTTTTACAGTTGTCGCTGTTAAAAAACGGAATGGTAAAACGGCGGTTGTTTTTATCAAAATAAATATGCGGATTCCAGTAGAGTGTGCTGCGGTAATCTTTTTCAGCAGGGTCGGCAGCGTTGGAATAATCAGGTGCATAAAATTCCCTGATAGCAGAATAGCCATACACTTTTGCTGCAGGCAATCCTTTAAATGAACTGTTGTCGCCTCCTCCTTTTTTTGTATACACGGCTATAGCACCACCGGCACCGCCGCCCATTGCACCAAAAAATGGCGGACGAAAAACTTTTATCAACGCCACATCAGCCATGTTGATGGAACGCAACTGGTTTACATCCGAATTGATTTCATTCACAAAAAAAGAAGGCTGACTTCCACGCCAGGTCGCACTTCCACTGCTGGCATTGATCTGAAGGCCTGCTACCCTGCCTTGCAAATATTCCAGTATGCCTGGCGACGATCTGGCAAGCGCATCATCTTCCACTGCAAATGTGTATCCATCTCCGCCACTAAAAAAACCTGAAGTGTATTGTTCATCCAGTTTTTGTGATGTTGGTTTTCGTTTTACAATTACGGTGGCTTCCTGCAGCGTCTTTATTTTTGAAAGTGAAGACTGCTGCAGGCGTTGCTGTGCAGCCAGGCTGCTGCTTTTTGCAAGCGCAAGGCTGTCCTGCATTTCAGGCAATTTGATATTGCCTGCCCACTCCCTGTTCAGCAGGGGCGCATTGATAAAGCTATTCTTAAAAGAGAAGGAAGCTGCCGTTGTTAAGTTTTTATCCTTGTCATTACTGAGTTGATAATACATGGTGGCCGTATCAAAAAAATACAATGCATTCATGCTAAAATCTCCTTTATCACTTAAAGGAAAATTTAAAAACATGGGCGGATTGTTTTTCGTTTTTAAAATACCCGTTACTTCTTTGTTGTACAGCAATGTTTTTGTAAGGCCAATTACTTTTCCTTCGATGGTTAAATATTTTTCGGGCTGGTATTTTACTAAAGGCCATTCACCCGCCATCATTTTTTCCCATTTAAATCTTCTCCATCCGTTTGTCATCATCACCAAATCCAGGTGCTGCTTTACAGAATCCTCTTCGCTGGAAAAATAATAAGCAGGATTGTACACATACCCTTTTAAATCGCTTGTAAGTAAAAAACCAGAAAAAATATTTTCTTCATTTTTTGCAGGTGGATTGATGTCAGCATCTGTTACTGCAATAGAAAGATTGGTGAGCAATGTGCCGCCTGCATCTATCTGCAGTACATTACGGCCATGCTTAACAATATTTTTTTCCACCAAATGCAAATCGGTAATAAAAGAATAGTTGTTGTTGTTTACATAAACCAGCCGCTCTGCTACCGGCACCATCAGTGCATTGAACACCGTTATCTGCAACACACCATCGGGAATGCTGTCCAATACTATTGGCGCTGTTACCGTTTTTTTTCTTGACAGGTTTATCTGTGCACTGTACATGTGTCTTTGCTGGCACTGAGCCACTATAGTAAAACGTGTAAATGCATCGCCTGCATTTTCGGAACGTGTGAGTGTATAGTCCAGTTGATTGTTTATAGCAATGCAGCTTATGGCAGCACCTTCCTTTTTTACAGCAGGCAATGCAGTTTCCTGCTTTACACCATTTCTATCTTTCCATACAGCCTTATAAGTTTCTCCTGCCGCTGGCTCTAGCAAAAAGGAACCCATGCCGTCATGCACAGCAGCAAAGGAAGTTATCTTTTCGTTTTTGCTGTTAACGATGTCTCCTTTTACATGGAACGGTGTGCCGTCTTTTGTACTTGCCTTAAAGGCCACGGTGGATGCAATCGTTTCTATAAGGTCGCCGCCTTCAGGAAAAAAAGAAATACTGAATGAAGAAGCTGCTGCAGTTTTTTTTGCGCTATTTTTTTTTGGTACAATGTAAAGCGGTTTGATGCATAAGAGCGTGGAATCAAAGTTAAGCATCCATGCGGTGTAGGCACGTATAAACAGGCGGCTGTCTGTAAGCGAATCAGGTAGTATAAAATCGGAGCCGGCACCTGCTAAAAATACAGGCATTACTTTCCGTTGCAGCACCATGCTCTTTTCATCTATTAATTCTGCGTACAGGGTTTGGCTCAAAGGTGTTTGTGAATTGTCTGCAGCCAGGTATGCTTTAAACCATATGGTTTCACCGGCATTGTATGCAGGCTTATCGGTGTGCAGGTAAATTTTTTCCTGCGGAAAACTTGTTTCGGCCGTATGTAAAATATCAGCAGGCTGCTGTGCATGCATGTTAAGTGAGGTACTTATAAAAATGCTGAAGAGTAATATTCTGTAAGCGCTTATCATGAGTTTATTGATTGAAAAAATTTGATGTGCATGAAAATAAATCATCGCATTGAAATTATTTGTTTCTGTTAAAATTAGCTGTACACATTAACATCTTTTTTTAAGAGAGCTAATTTATCCAGGTTTATAAATCAAACTCCCATACGCTTCGGTAAGTTCCATTTTTTTCTATATAGTCCAGCAGCGCATTGTAAAATGCATCGCCGCCGATGGTGGCACTGTCGCCTATAATAAACAGTTGCTCTTTCGCACGGGTAATGGCCACATTCATCCTGCGGTAATCTTTTAAAAAACCAATACTGCCTTCATCATTACTTCTTACAAGAGACAGCAGGATGATTTCTTTTTCCTGACCCTGAAAGCTGTCAATGGTGCTTATCCGCATTGATGTTGGGAGTATTTGTTTGGCAGCCGCTACCTGCCCGGCATACGGCGAAATAAATGCAGTATACTGCGGATTGAGCAGTGCTGTTTGCAACAGCTTGAATGCAATTTGCAATTCACCTTCATTCTGCAGGCTAGTGCCGTTGCTGCCATGTATTTCATTGTAGCCGGCACCGGCGGTATCAATAAAACTGATGTGCACACCCGTGTTTAAAAGATGAGGAGGCGTTTGCAGCAAACCGTTGTAAAAATAATTGCCCGAAAATCCGGCAATCGCCTGCCGCATGCGGTATTGGGTATCCAGTAAAAATACATTGTCCATTGCCGTTATAGCCACCTCCAGTATGGAACGGTTGTAGCCAAGGCGTGCTGCTTCGTTGCTCAATACCGTGGGCGGAAGCTGAAAATGATCACCTGCCAGCACATACCGCTCCGCCAGCGGAAATACGCACCAGGCAAGGGGTTCAATGCACTGGCCTGCTTCATCCATTACCAGTGTGTCAAACGTCAGGCCGTTTATTTTTGCATCATGTAATCCGATGGGTGTGCCTGCAATTACATCGGCTTCTGTAAATAATTTTTCTTCATTGTATGCCTGTATCTTTTTTATTTCGGCCCGTATATTTTTTACTTCTTTAAATAAAAGGTTGCGCTGCTCTCTTTCGGCATTACCAAAACTCCTTTTATATTTAAGCGCCATCCTGCGAAATTCTTCCGCTCTTATTTTCAGTTCCTTTATTTCTTTTTGATGCCTGCTACCTGCCAGTTTGCCCTCAGGTGTATATGGAAAAATCAGTTCGTCTACTTTGCTGGTATTGCCCACCCGCAATACTTTTACTGATTTTTCTATAAGGCTTTTTGCAATATTATCCACTGCCGTATTGCCGGGTGCGGTAACCAATATTTTTTTTCCCTGCTGTATCAGTTGCAGAATGGCTTCCACCAGCGTGGTGGTTTTTCCTGTACCCGGCGGACCATGTACAATGCACATGCTGTTGTTTTGTACAATGGCAGCAACTGCCTGCTGCTGGCTGTCGTTTAATTTTTTGTTTGTAAAGTCCATTACCGCAGCAACCTGATGAAGCGATTTTTCTGTTACATCAGTGGCGTGCAGCTTTTCAAACAGTGTATTTATTTTATGATTGCTGTCAATGGCGTTCAATGCAGTTTTCATAATGCTGGTGGTGCGCTGGTCGGGTGCCAGCTTTATGCCCACGCCTTCATCTTCTATCCACTCCGGAAAATCCGGTGCATACAGGCGGAACTCACCCGCCCTGCCGTCAAGATGCAGCAGCATGCCCTTCACCGGTTCCTGCCCTGTACTAAAACATTCTATGGCGGCGCCATCTTTAAAAAGCATTGTTTCTGCAGGAAAATTTAACCGAAAACTAATTTCAGGATAATCGGCGTAGCCAAAATTTTTTCTGGTAACCGTAACCGGGTGCAGCGCAAGGCCTTCGGCTTTTAATGTTTTTAGCGTATGCTGCTGATCAAGATTATAGCGCCTGCGCTCTTCCTCTTCTTCCAGTTTAATGCATTGCAATAAGCGTACGATATGGGCATGTGCAGGCATGCAATGAAAATAGGGAGGATGCTGGTAATAAAAAAATAAAATCAAGGTGGAGGATAAAACTAAAATATGCATAAATCAATGGAAGCAGTTAACCATTCGATACCGGTATTGTATGTCGGCAAAATGTCTACCGTGCGTTATTAAAAATGCCGCAGTTAATAGGTGTACTTTCATCAGCACAGTTTTTATTAATTGTGTTGTATTTTTGAGCTTCAGGCATGATAAAAAATATTTATAGTTTTATAAAAAATAAACGGGCCCTTTCTACAGGGTTTTTGTTTGCTGTTTCCAGTCTTATTTTTGGTATTTGGGTGGCATCCATTCCCGCTGTCAAATACAGGTTTCATTTTACAGACGCTACGCTTGGCCTGTCGCTGCTGCTGGCTCCGCTGGGTGCTATCTCGGGCATGCTTATATCCCGGTTTATTTTCAGCAAAGTGGCCGTTGGCTGGTGGATGTTTCATGGATACATACTCGTATGCATCATTATGATACTGCAGGTAAATGCGGTAAACAAACAAATGCTGTGGGTATGTTTATATTTTTACGGGCTGGTAAGTTTTTTAAACGGTGTATCAGCCAATGCCACTGTTAATTTGCTGGAAGAAAAATTCAGCCAGTACATAATGAGCACCTGCCACGCCATGTACAGCCTGGGCGGTGCAGTAAGTGCAGGTGTGGCGGCATTTTTATTCTCAGTAAATATTTCTTCGGGCTGGCAGATAGAAATTGTGGCGTTATTCATCATCATCATCATGCTGCTGTGCAGAAAATTGCTGCTGGCAAATACCGAAATCATACATACCAAATCTGATTTTAAGTTTCCCTCCAAATCTATACTGGGCCTTTCTTTTATCTGTATGGTATCGTTTATGGCCGAAGGCAGTGTGGCTGACTGGAGTGCTATATTCTTCCGGGAAGAGCTCCATACAAAACGCAATCTTGCCAGCCTTGGCTATTTAGGATTTTCTGCGGCTATGACCATTGGCCGTTTAAACGGCGACAGTATCCGTTCTAAATTCGGCAGAAAAAAAATAGTGATTTTTGGAAGTATTTTATCTGCTGTTGGTTTTCTGCTGGTGTCATTATCCGGCAGTGTACCTGAAGCCGTAGCAGGCTTTGTGCTGGTGGGGCTTGGCTGTTCCTGCATAGTGCCTGTATTGTTTAGTGCCTCTGCAAAAATTCCCGGTGTAAGTACGGTAGATGGTTTTGCCATGATTACCACAGGCGGGCTCATAGGTTTTCTTGCCGGGCCTTCTGTAATTGGGTTCTTATCTTCCAGGTTCGATTTGCCCAGGGCCATGTTGCTGCTTACGGTATTGGCTATTGCATCGGCGTATGTGG
>JAYWIB010000550.1:0-7748 GCA_043789265.1 Chitinophagaceae bacterium | reverse complement strand
CCCGATGAAGAATCGGGAGAACGAGGGAGAGGCTGCCTTATGCCGGATAATAACAGTACCATAGCCAGTTCAACATCGTTTGCGCTGGCAAGCAAAGTGAAAGATTACTTTCAGTTAATCAAATTCACTTTGAGTTTTATGGTGGTGTTTAGTACCGTAGTAAGTTTTTTAATTGCGCCCAATGAGTTGGTATATGTGCGCTCAAAAATAATATCAGTTCTTTTACTTTTTGCAGGCGGAATGCTTATAACGGGATCAGCAAACGCCATTAACCAAGTGCTGGAAAAAGACACCGATGCAGTGATGAAGCGTACCGCCAAAAGGCCTGTAGCCAGCGGCAGAATGAGTGTAAGCGAAGCAACTGCCTTTGCCGTAATTGCGGGCGCATTGGGAATATTTATCTTATGGTATTGGTTCAATTACCAGGCTGCAGTGTTGGGCTTATTTAGTTTGTTTTTGTACGGTTTTATTTATACGCCGCTCAAAAAAGTAAACTCCATTGCGGTATTGGTAGGCGCTATACCTGGTGCGCTGCCCTGCTTAATTGGATGGGTGGCAGCCACCGCAGAGTTTAGCATTGGGGGATGGATTTTGTTTGGCATTCAGTTTTTATGGCAGTTCCCTCATTTTTGGGCAATAGCCTGGCTGGCACACCAGGATTATACAAAAGCCGGCTTCAAATTATTGCCGGGAGATAAGGGGCCTACAAAATTTACAGCCCTTCAAACAGTGATTTACAGCGCCCTGATGATACCCTTTGGATTGATGCCTTATTACACCGGGATGGCCGGGGCAGTAAGTATGTGGGTATTGCTGGTTTGCAATTTATGGATGGTATATGTAAGCGTAGTATTGTTTATAAAGATGGATGTGAAGAGTGCCAGAAACGTAATGTTCAGTTCTTATTTTTATTTAATGATTGTGTTGCTTGCTTTGTTTGTAAACAGGCAAGCTCCTTAAATTGCCAAAGAGAAACTTTTGATAGAGGTCATTATTTATTTGGTCAAAACATTAAAGAAACAACAACACTAAGCAGAGATAATAACAATAGAAATTTAAATTTTCTTTAAGATAGCAGAGGCATGAGTACAGTGATAATGCAACAGAAAAAAAGAATACATCCGCATAAATTTACGCTATGGGTAGCCATTGCCAGTATGCTGATGATGTTTGCAGGTTTTACAAGCGCTTATATTGTAAAACGTAACCAGGCAAATTGGTTTTCGTTTGAATTGCCTTTAGTTCTTTGGTACAGTACCGCAGTAATTATTGCAAGCAGCATTACAATGTGGCTGGCAGAAAAGAGGTTTAAAGAAAGGCAGATGAAGGCTTACAGGGGTTTAATAACCACTACTTTTCTGTTAGGGCTTTTATTTGTAGCGTTACAAATCACAGGATTTGTAACCCTGTCAAGAGGCGGGCTGCCACTGCAGAAGAATGTATCAGTTTCGTTTTTGTACATCATAGTAGGTGTACATGCCGTACATGTGCTGGGTGGTATTATTGCATTAATAGTAATGCTGATAAAAGTATACAGTACAAGAATAAGAAATTATGATGCTGTGCCGGTGGAGGTGATGTCAACTTATTGGCACTTTGTAGATTTTTTATGGATTTATTTGCTGATTTTTTTGATGGCAATCAGGTAAACAGCAGTTTGTAAACAATATAATTTAGAGAATTTAATGTCAACAGCAGCAGTACAGCAACAAACAAAATGGTGGAGTGGAGGCCGGAGTCCCTTCAATGCCAGCTATGGCAAAGTGATGATGTGGTATTTTTTGATGAGTGATGCTTTTACATTCGGCGCCTTTCTTATCAGCTATGGCACCATCCGTTTCAGTCAAAATTTTTGGGCAGATCCCAACCATGTTTTTAATGCCTTCCCGGGTTTTGGACACCAGGATCTTCCGCTGGCATTTGTAAGTTTAATGACGTTTATTTTAATTGCCAGTTCTGTTACCATGGTGCTGGCGGTGCATGAAGGCCATAAAATGAACAGGAAGGGCGTTGAAAAATATATGATACTTACCATCATTGGCGGCTTTGCTTTTCTGGCCTGCCAGGCCTGGGAATGGACTCACTTATTAACCGGCGAACATGTGGCTATGCTGAGTGACGGCTCACTTGCTGTAGTGCCTACTACTGTTAAAATGAATCCATGGGGCGCTGCTGTACCGCACGATGACATTGCAGCAGCAATAAAAAATACATCACAGCAGCAACTGGCAGCAATTGCGTCTACACTCCACCATAGTGGCGGCGAGGCGCATAATATGACTGCTATGCCTGCGGTTGAATTGGCAAACATCATTCAGTCGTCACCCGACTTACACGTTACTCATACAGGCCCCATTGCTTTTGGCGGATACTTCTTTGGTATTACCGGCTTTCACGGCTTTCACGTTTTTAGCGGTGTGGTAATTAATGTAATTATGTGGATTAAAACAAGGCTAGGTCATTTTGATCAGCGGGGTCATTACGAAATGATTGAGAAGGCAGGCCTGTACTGGCATTTTGTAGACCTGGTGTGGGTATTTGTATTCTTATGCTTTTATCTTATCTAACCTAATTGACAGTATTTAATTTGAAATAAAATTTTATGAGTGAACATGCAGTAACATCGCCGGAAATAACATTTGGACATCCGCCGGCAGAAGGCACAGGACGGATTTGGAAAATATTCTGGTTGCTATCTTTTATAACTGTTATAGAATTGGTACTTGGCTTTGGCCTTGCCAAACATTGGTATGGCGATCCTGAAACAAGCCATGCAGCAATTTTATTTGTAAAAGGAGTTATTTGTATTTTATCGCTGGCAAAAGCTTTTTACATTGTTTCTGTTTTTATGCACCTGGGCGATGAAATAAGAAATTTGATAATGACCATTGTAGTGCCGCTGTGTTTATTTATCTGGTTTATTGCAGCCTTTTTATGGGATGGTAATAGCTGGAAAAATTTGCGGAACAGGTATCATGGTACCCCGGCAAAAACAGAGCAGGTATCACCGGGAACGCATGATAAAGGCGTAAAAGAATAGGAGGAATTTATTTAACTATGATTTATAGAAAAACCATCGTCCTTTTCTGGCGATGGTTTTTTATTAAGTTTATTGCAGAAGAATAGTGGTATGAATAAAAAAGCAATTATAGGATTGATGCTGGCAATATTGCTTCCCATTACAGGCTACCTGATGGTAAAGTATTACAGCGAAGCAGCAGTGCAGATGCCCCGCAGGTATTTTTTTGACAGTGTGAGTGTTACTGAAAAGAATGGAAAATTTTTTACTGACACCATCTGGCACCAGGTTAAAAATATAAAGTTCACTAACCAGTTGGGCAAGCAGGTAGATTTAGATTCATTAAAAGGAAAAATATTGGTCATTGATTTTTTCTTTGCACGCTGCCCCACCATTTGTCCGGGTCTCGCCTTGAGGATGAAGCGTCTGCAAAACTCTTATACCAATGGAAAGGACAGTATTGTACAGTTTATTTCTGTAAGTATAGATCCTGAGCATGATTCTGTAACACAGCTCCGGAATTTTGCCAACAAGTATACATCTAATCATGATGGCTGGTGGTTTGTAACCGGCAATAAAAATGAGATTTACAATTTTGCCTTACAGGAATTAAAAGCCAGTGTGGCTGATGCAGAGGTAGATACTGCTTTTATACATACTGAAAATTTTTTTTTACTGGACAGAGACAGGGTGGTACGTGGCTGGTACAATGGTTTTGATACCGTGAAACAAGCCAGGCTGGTAAAAGATATACCACTGCTAATGCTTGAAAAAAGAAAGAAAAGAAGTTTTAAAGAATTTCTGGAAGAATTATTTGGAAGAAGTTAAACTACTTTGTTCAAATAATGTTTAAAAAATAAAGCCGTTTATATATGCTTCAACCCACACTGGCAAAAAACGATCGGCAGGCAAAACTGCTTATATGGACTGTATCTGTGATAGTATTTGTGGCAGTAGCTTTTTTATCTAAATTTAAATTAAACATTAATCCCGGCTTTGATGTGCATGTATTTGCAAAGGCAAACGCACTTATAAATTCTGCAGTGGCGTTTTTGCTTTTGTCGGGACTGGTGGCCGCCAGGCAGGGTAAATATGAGCAGCATAAAAAAATAATGCTTACTGCCATTATTTTATCTGTGTTATTCCTGCTCTCTTACATATGCCATCACCTGTTTGCCGGCGAAACAAGGTATGGCGACATCAATCATGATAATATTTTAAGTGCGGAGGAAAAATTAGCCATTGGCTCATGGCGATTTGTTTATTATTTTATGCTGCTTACACACATTCCTTTAGCGGGCGTTATACTTCCCTTTATACTCTTTACAGCCTACCGTGCTTTGATTGGCGAATACCAGCAGCATAAAAAACTTACCCGTTTTACCTGGCCTGCATGGTTCTACGTAGCAGTTACCGGTGTGGCCATTTATTTAATGATAAGCCCATACTACGCTTAATTATTTAGCTGCCTTTTCAATAATAATTTTTAAGCTGCTCAAATGAGTGATCATAATTTTTATGGTGTCGCCAGTTTTAATGTCAACAACAATTTCATCTTTGCCAATATTTATTTTGCCTTTAATGGCGGTGCCTGCTACATATACAAATATACCGTGCGGCGTTACCTTAAAAACAGTTGCATCAATTATCGTTTTGTTAGTAAAAAGGCGCAGGGCTGTGTTGTATTCAGGAATAAAATGTTTTTTAAATAAAGACGCTGTAGCCTTGCCGGTACGGGTTATATGCTCCAGTTTAAAAAATACAGGTTCATTTAATTGTGCATCCGAAGGCGGTATTTCCCAGGGCGAAAGCATGAGGGGAAGAAAAATATAACTGCCTGTTTCTTTTACAAAATATCCGGCATCTGTTTTTTTTAAATACCCAGTAAACCTGTTTTCTATTTCCGCCTTCTGCTGCATATTTTTCAATGCATTGTTGTACAAAAAACAAATACTGGAAGCCACTATGCGGTCGCCCTTTGCGGTGGGGGTAAGTATAAAACTCACATCATCACCGGTATTAAAATGATGTACCTGCTTAATCAGTCCGGCTTCTTTTAATCTTTGCTGCTCCTGATCGCCAATATTTCCATTAATCGATTTTTTCTTTTCATTTACTGTGTATTCAATGGTGGCATAATGTTTTTCATGATTAATGAAAATAATTTTTCCCAGCAGAATTTTATTTTTCATGATTGAAAAGATAAGTTATAAATGGAAGAAAAACAGCGTGCGGAAAATACAACGCTGCCAGTGCAGCCCGCATTGTTTACAGAGAGAGTTCTTTTACCGGATCCCAAAATAATTTTTCAAAATTTACGACATGGTCATTCTTTACATCAATTTTTTCTTTTTTGAGCAACTCTTCCATCAGTGTGGGTGTGGCAAAATGATGTTTGCCGGAGAGCATGCCATTTCTGTTTACCACCCTGTGTGCAGGCACTTTGGGTTGGGCGGTATGTGCCGCATTCATGGCCCAGCCCACCATGCGTGCCGAAAGCTTTGTGCCAAGGTAAGCGGCAATGGAACCATAGGACGCAATTCTGCCTTTAGGTATCTGCCGTACAACGGCAAATACATCTTCAAAAAAACTATAGTCTTTCTGCAGGCCAGTTTTTTTTAAAGCAGGAATTTTTTCAGGCATTTCTTATTGTAGTGAATGTATGCTGTTTTAATAGCTGGCTTCTTTTTGGCTCGGGTACATTCACATATTTGTATGGGCAATGGCGGCAGCCATTTCCACAGCAGGTGCCTTTTGCAAGGTGATATTTTTCAGTAAGCACCACATAGCCATCTTCGTTGTAATAAAAATCTTCACCTTCTGTAAGGTTTGTCATCAATGCGGCCTTTATTGTTTATTAATTTCTGTTAGCTTTATTTCTTCCTGAAGCTGTTTATCAATATTGGGCAAATTGCCGTTCAATTTAAATTTAAGGTAATGAATTTTATTTGAGCCTGCAATGTCCAGTGCTTCGTAGTGAGTTTTTATTTTCAGTTCTTCTTTTACAAATCCACCCTGCACATCGTCGGTAAACTCAACAAGCTGCAGCCCGTAAAGTTCAATCACCCTTTTTGTAAAATAATAAAGCTGAGGCGAATCAGTTTTTAAATGAAGCAGTCCATCTGGTTTTAAAATCTGCTGGTAAAACCGTAAAAACTGGGGATGGGTAAGCCTTTTCTTTGCCCTCGATGTTCTTAAGTGAGGATCAGGAAAAGTGAGCCATATTTCTGATACTTCACCCGTGCTAAAATATTGATTTATCAGGGCTATTTGTGTTCGTAAAAATGCAGCGTTGGTAATTTTTTCATCTATACATTTTTTGGCGCCAATGTATATGCGGTTACCTTTTATATCTATTCCAATAAAATTTTTTTCGGCAAATAATTTTGCAAGTGACACTGTATATTCCCCCCTGCCGCATCCGAGTTCCATTACCAGCGGATGGTTGTTACCAAAATGTGCCGCCCATTTACCGGCCATATCTTCCGGATATTCCAGTACGTTGTTAAAAGTTTTTATCGCCGCAAAGCGGATGAGTTTTTTTTGTGCCATAGGCGGTAAAGATAATTACGCAACAAGCAGGTATGGAAAAAATAGCGTAAACTAAAAAGCCTCCGTTCAAAAGACGAAGGCTTTATTTAAGTAGCTGTAGGGGGAGGGGTCGAACCTCCACGAGGCAGTTAGTTGTAGCACAAAGTTGAGTGGTCGACCCTGGTCGCTAATACATTGCTGCAAAAGCGGCTCTATGCTATATTTATCCTGTTATCCTCACCCCCGAGACAAGAGGGCATGTCTGCCAAAAATTTCATCACCCCACAATTTTAAGAACTGATAGACTGCAAACTTACAGTAAAATCTAATTATATTGGAAATATTTTACTATTTATTTTCAAATTATAGAATTGTTTCAACATTACTGGGTTATTTTAAAATTTTATCAAATAATTTAATTTTTTTTCGATGTCATTTCAAAAATGCGAAATATTGTAATTATGAGGATGTATATAACTGAAGTAGTAATGAAATGCAATTGAAATTAAGTAGTGACAGTATAGTACAAACACATTTTTATTAAAAATTTTTGATCGGTTTTTTTGCCTTCAAAAATTTAAATTGTTCAAGAGTTTCTCTATATATTTGAAAAGATTTTAAAAACACACTGCATTATGGCTTCAAAATTAAATCTCGACAAATTAGACCTGCAAATTATTCATGAAATGATGGATACTGCAGAAATTTCTTATGCCGAGCTGGGTAAAAAATTATTTGTGAGTGGCGGTACCATTCATGTACGAATAAAAAAATTGCAGGAGTTTAGTATTGTAAAAGGTACAAGGCTGAATGTAGACTTAAAATTACTGGGTTATGATATTACCGCATTTGTAGGTATTTACCTTGAAAAAAGTTCTTTGTATGATGCTGTGGCAAAAGAACTTGAAAATATTCCGGAAATTGTCCGCCTCAATTACATTACGGGCAACTACAGTATGTTTCTTGAGATTGTTTGTAAAGACATTACCCAGCTTCGCTATGTGCTGCATGATGAGCTGCAGAAAATTAAAGGCATTGAAAGAACAGAAACTTTTATTTCTCTGGAGGAAGGGTTCAACAGGAATGTAAGTGTGGCGCCGGCCGAATAGCAATCTTTATTTTGTAAGCCAGTCACCAATGCCATAAGGGTCAGGATTAACAACAGACACATGCTCATGTTTGATTTTAAAAACGCCTT
>JAYWIB010000549.1:0-2196 GCA_043789265.1 Chitinophagaceae bacterium | reverse complement strand
CCGACAAAACTATTTTTGAATACGCAGATACCAGCTTGTTTGTGGTTTCTTTCCCGTAACAAAACGAATGGTGGTTTTAGAAAACGTGAAAATGAAATATTGTTTATTGATGCAAGAAATATGGGCTTTTTAATAAACCGAAAAAACAGAGATTTAAGTGATGATGATATTGAATTAATTACAGGCACATACCACAACTGGAGAAACCCTGACGGAAACTATGAAGATTTAGCAGGCTTTTGTAAAGTTGCCACCATTGAAGAAGTTGCCAAACTCAATTTTGTATTAACTCCTGGCAGATACGTTGGTTTGGCTGACGAAGATGATGATTTTGATTTTGCAGAACGCTTTACCTCTTTAAAAACGGAATTAGAAAAACAAATTGCAGAAGAAAAAGATTTGAATAAAAAGATTTCGGATAATTTGGCTAAAATAAAACTCCCTGAAAAATCAGGGAGCTTAAAAACGTAACCCACTAATTTGACTTGCGTCAGGGAAAAACGGGAATAAGATGATGCAAATATACAAACCCTTTAAATAAAAAAAAGCTTTTTGTGAGATATACTGATTTTCAGCAAATAATGTCAAATGCCCGAATGAACAGGTACTATCAGGCTTGTGGCAACAACAGCCGTAAAGCCATGACTTTATTTCGTTTGAACCTTCGTTTATCTCAGGAAATGTTTACTGTAATAAGTTGTTTTGAAGTAGCATTAAGAAATGCAATTGACCAACATTATATAGGCACACTTGGAGCAGATTGGTTAAGAAATTCCGCAGCACAAGGAGGTAGATTTAACAATCGTAATTGTGCTTTTACAGCAAAGTCAATAAATGATGTTATAACTAATTTAAGGGCAAATTATTCTCATGGAAAAGTAGTTGCCGAATTAGGCTTTGGCTTTTGGCGTTATATGTTTTCAAGACATCAGTACAGAGCAGCAGGGCAAACACTCATTGCTGTTTTTCCTAGTTTGCCCACAAGTACTCCTGCAATGCAATTCAACTCCATTTTTGTTTATAATGAACTGGCAAAAACCAACAAGATAAGAAATCGTCTTGCCCACCATGAAGCAATTTGTTTTACCCCAACGCTTAATGTAAAAAATACAGCATTTGCAAGGCAAAACTATGCTCATGTTATACAGCTTTTTCAGTGGATGAATATTGATGAAGCAGCCCTACTTTATGGGCTTGACCATATTATAAAAGTTTGTAACGAAATAGATGCCTTATAAAATGACTGCACTACAACTTATACAACAACTACAAACCCTGCCACCCAACACCAAGATAGTAGTACGTGGCTACGAAGACGGTTATAATGATATTTTACAATTGAAAGAGGTAAAAATAAAACCAAAAGAAAACAGCTATTGGTTTGATGGAGAATATGAAGACAGCACAGATGCCGATGCCATAACTACCATTAATTTGTATGGCGAAAACCAAAACCCTAAAGACGATTTGAAATGATAAAAGAAAATATAGAAAGTGGGGGGATTGAGTTGGAAACTGGGTGGAAGGAATACACACTTACTGAAATGGGTATATTGAAAAGGGGCAAATCTAAACATCGTCCTAGATATGCTTTTCATCTTTATGGCGGTCCTTATCCATTTATCCAGACAGGTCAAATCCGTGAAGCATCTAAATATATTATACCGAAGTGAATTACATATTAGTCCAAAAGTTACCTTCAAAAATATAACTGAATCCACAGGTACTTTTTACACCACTTTCTGTTATGGTTTTAGTTGAAGTGCAGATAAATTCGCTAAGTTCATCAAGTGTTTTAAACAGTCGGTTAGTGAAGGTTCTCTTTAATTTAGCCCACATATTTTCTGCTGGATTAAGTTCCGGACTGTAAGGAGGAAGAAAGATCAATAGGATATTTTCAGGTATCTGTAATGACTTTGCTTTATGAAAAGCACCATTATCTAACACTACTATTTTATATTCATCCCGATTTTGTTTTGAGAACTCTTCTAAAAATATTTGAAAGTTGGCTGAATTGCAATTGGGCATTTCAAGCATAAAACTATTACCTGTAATGGGTGAGAAGGCACCAAAAAGGTAGAGCGATTGAAACACTTGTTGAAAAGGGCAAATAGGCTTTACGCCTTTTGCTGTAAGGGCTTTCCCATTTTTTGTAAATAATCCGAACCTGCTCTCATCTTGAAAATAGAGATTTAT
>JAYWIB010000548.1:0-2198 GCA_043789265.1 Chitinophagaceae bacterium | reverse complement strand
TGTTTCCGGTGGGCTCGCCATTGGTTTCGGCGCTCCATCCATAAGCAGGATCGTTGGCAGGCACATTAAATTTTTCAAAAACTTTTTGTCCCCATTTATTAAAAATAAGCATATGCTTTACCGTTACCAGCCCATATCCTTTTACATAAAAGCGATCGTTTAACCCATCATTGTTTGGCGTAAATGCAGTGGGCATCAGCAATGCAGGTTTAGCCGGCAGCACTGTACATTTTACTTCATCACGGGCCACGCAGCCATACAGCGTTTTTACAGTAAACGTATACACCACATCTTTTACAGCGGTAAAGCTGGGATTGGTGCATGCTGTACAACTGAGGCCAGCGGCTTCACTCCAGGTATAGGATGTAATATCTGCTGCCGCAGCTTTGGCATTTAACTGAACCAGTTCATTTGCTTCCACGGTTTTATTGGGGCCAGCATCCACCACAGGAATATAGCCTACTGAAATGGTTACAAAACCGGTATCATTTTTACACACATTGCTGCTGTATGCCACCACGCCATAGGTGGTGGTTTTTACCGGTTGTGCCACGGGATTGGGTATGCCGGTATCACTCAGCCCTTCTGCATTAAACCATTTAACAGAAGCCGTAGTGGCAGCAGCACGCAAAGCGACTTTTTCGCCAATGCAAATTGATTTATCACTGGTGATTTTAAGCCCCGTTGGCTGATCTGCCGTTACTGTTACAGAATCATTTTGTACACAGCCATATTGATTGGTAACGGTAACCCTGTATACAGTAGTGGCAATGGGATCTACCAACGGTGAGGCCGTGGCTGAGTTACGGATATTTACCGCAGGTGTCCATTGGTACTTTATTCCGTCATTGCTCCGCAATTGAATAATACTGCCCCGGCAGATGGTGGTATCAGCAGATACAGCCGGTATGGGTAAAGCATGTATGGTTATATTTTTTTGAATACTGTCTGTACATCCCATGGCTGTTTTTACCATCAACTGAATGGTGTAACTGCCTGCACTGCTAAAATCTGTACGCAATGTGTCTGCAACAGAAATGGGCAAATTGTTCTGCTTCCATGTATAAGCTGTTACATTATCCAGCGTAAATACTTTTGCCCGATGGAGTAGGGATTTCTGAAAACAGGCAGAGGATGCTCCATCAATAGCGGCGGAAACAGAAAATATTTTTAAAGTATCTGCTGCAGTTATTTTTTGCGTACATCCATTGACGGTAGTGGCTTTTAATGAAGCGGAAAATCTTCCTGTAATGCCATAGAAATGTACAGGACTTGCTTGTACTGATTGCTGACTGTCGCCAAAATCCCACAAATAATTGATGCCTGCAAATGCAGTGCTGGTCAGATTTGTAAACTTGACCGTACCATTATTACCGCATATTTCTGTTTTATCCTGCGCAAACTTTATTCTCAATGTATCCACTATCACGGTGATGGAACTGTCTGCTGTACATCCATCAGGAGAGGTAACTTTTAATGCAATATTATAATTTCCTGCTGTTGCAAAATTGTACAAAAGGTCAGGTGTGTTGGTGGTATTAGTATTGTTTACTTTCCATTGATAAGCCAGGCCGGGGTCGTTGCCTGCGCCAGTATGCAGGTAGGTATACCTGCCCGTACTGCAATAAATTAATTTGCCTGCAATACCAGCGTCTGGCTGTTTAAAAATTTGTACGCCATTTTTTAAGAGGAAAGTATCTGCACATCCCGTTTGAGAAATTGCGCTGAGTGCAATGGTGTAAATGCCTCTTTGCTGATAAAGATGTACCGGATTAACCTCGATAGAAAATTCATTGTCACCAAAATTCCATTGGTATACAGTGCCGCTAAAAGCAGTGGCAGACAAGTTATCAAAAACAACCAAGGCGGTATCGCTGCAAAATTTTGACTGGCTGATAGAAAAATTTGCACGCACATCATCTATTACAATCTGGCGTGATACCGAATCTGTACAGCCATTTAGCGTAGTTACTTTTAACGAAATGGTATACACGCCGGATTTAAAATAATAAATGAGATCGGCATTGTTGCCGGCAGCAATACTGTTGATATACCACTGGTAGCGATCAATACTTTCTATCACATTGGTGCTGCTGGTGTAGGTATAGCGGCCTGGCGAGCAATGGATGCTGTCGCCGGCAATTGAAATAACAGGCTGCTTAAAAATATGTACTGCAGCAGCTAACAGCACGCTGTCA
>JAYWIB010000547.1:0-2203 GCA_043789265.1 Chitinophagaceae bacterium | reverse complement strand
AGTACCGCAGTACAGACAGTGTGGTGCAAAGTTTTTTGGGATTCAAAAAAAATTACAGCAAGCAATTTTTTTATTTTATTGCAGCGCTCATTCTTGCCATATTTATATTATTAACCGACAGTAAGCTTTTTACCGCCACTGCCAACCTTTCTTACCTGGCTGGCATTGTACTGATATTGGCCACCTTTGTACTCGGCAAAGAAATAAAAGGATCCAAAAGCTGGATACCACTGGGTTTTATGAATCTGCAGCCGGTGGAACTCTGCAAAATATTTACCTCGCTGGTGCTGGCAAAATATCTATCTATGCAGGATACTGATTTTGACAAACCAAAATCGCAGATGCTGGCAGCCGTGCTGGCTTTTACGCCGGCAGCATTCTCCATCCTGCAGGGCGAAACAGGTTTAGCATTGGTATACTTTTCTTTTTTGATACCCATGTACCGGGAGGGATTGCCGCCGGGTTATTTAATTACTGGTGCTGCTATGGCCGTACTGCTGGTGGTG
The DNA here is from genome assembly GCA_043789265.1 of Chitinophagaceae bacterium. GTDB lineage: Bacteria > Bacteroidota > Bacteroidia > Chitinophagales > Chitinophagaceae > Ferruginibacter. Next base: position 1,697 of record JAYWIB010000547.1, on the reverse strand, counting down.
TCCTTACTTTTTTCCACCAAAACATTACTCATTGCATTTGCCGTAATGGCCGTACTCTTTATGTACGTCAACCGCAGGCAGGTAAGGCGGGATAATAAATTACTTGTACTCGTCATCAGCGTATGGATATTCTGTTCGCTTTTTGTGGGGCTTGCAGTGCCATTTACTTTTAAGCATGTATTTAAAAAATATCAGGCCGACAGAATTTTTAGTATGGTGGGTGTAGACAATCCTTTTACTGATAAAAATGCGGTGGACTTAAGCAGTGCCGACGAAAAAGCAAAACAGAAAAAAAACGATCAGCAGAACTACAATGTAAAGCAATCCAAAATAGCCATTGGCTCTGGTGGACTATTGGGCAAAGGTTTTTTAAAAGGCACACAAACCCAGGGCGACTTTGTACCTGAGCAGCACACCGATTTTATTTTTACATCTGTGGGAGAAAACTTTGGCTTTTGGGGAAGCGCACTGCTGATGATTTTATACATGGGCCTCATCTTCCGGATTATTTTTATTGCCGAAAGACAGCGAAGCACTTTCAGCCGGGTGTATGCTTACAGTGTAGCCAGTATTCTCTTTTTTCATGTAGCCGTAAACATTTGCGTCACCATCGGCCTTGCGCCCGTTATTGGTATTACCCTGCCCCTGCTCAGTTACGGCGGTTCATCACTCATTACTTTTACTATCCTTATTTTTATACTAATAAAGCTGGATGCTGACAGGCAAATGGTGTTGCGATAAACATAAGGCACTGTAGTAATTTCTTGCCACAATCTCCACAAATGATTTGTACTAACTTGTGTAATTCGTGGCGCAATAAAATTTTAAACAGGCTCTAATGTAAAATCAACTAGTGATCAATAGAGGCTTTATAAAAAGCAACACATGCCAAAGAAATTTACTTATACATTAAAGGGTAAAATTGAAACATCATTCCCTTCTGTCAATATGAAAAAATATTTATTGGTTACAATTATTGCTATCCTTGCTGCCATTGATGGCATAGCACAGTGGGACAATAATCCTGCTGCAGCCAACACACCCTTTTGCACTGCATTTTCTGAAGATGATTCTCTGCTGATGGTGAGTGATGGCGGCAATGGTGTTATCCTTGCCTGGCAGTCTATAGATTATTTTGCTTTTTCAAGAGACCTGTTTGCACAGCGCATTGATGTGGATGGCCTGCCGGTATGGGGTACTGCCAGCACACCAAAAAAAATATACAGCATTACCGATTTAAATGAAGCTGCCCGGCTGATAGCCCTGATGGAAGATGGCAACGGCGGAGCCTACGCCGCATGGCACAGCTATATAGATACCTTCAGCAATATTTTTATTCAGCACCTGGATGCAAACGGCAATGTATTGTGGGGTGCAGCAGGCATTAAAGTAAACCATGATAATATAAAGGCAGGTAATATCTCACTGTGCAAAGATGGTGCAGGCGGTGTAGTGGTTTCATGGGATGAACGGATTGTTGACAACAACATTGAGCAAACCACCTACGCACAAATATTTGCACAGCGATACAGCAGTGCCGGTGCAAAACAGTGGAATGCAAATGGCGTACAAGTGTGTACGGCAGCAGGTTTAAGGGCTGCTTCCAATATTATAAATGATGCTGCAGGCGGATTTATTTGTGTATTTGCAGATGCAAGAAACAGCGCTCAGTTTGCCGGTGATGTTTTTGATAACCT
>JAYWIB010000546.1:0-2205 GCA_043789265.1 Chitinophagaceae bacterium | reverse complement strand
AGTAATTTACTTTTCTCAACTGTATATCTGCATAGCTTTGCCAGTGTGTACTCCACTGCTCTGTCCATTTGGTAAAAAGATTTACATCTGTTTTGTATGCAGTAAGATTGTACCACCGGAAATTCAGGGGAACAGCAGGCTGTATTTTTGCCCAGATGAGTTCTCCAAAATGTTTGCCGTCATATTTTGTATAACCGCCACCGCCTGTAAAGGATGTATTGTTTTTATGATGCTGTACAGAAAAAACAGATCCGTAAAAATTATTTTTTAACCACAGCCTTCTTGCCAAATCTGTATTTTTTACCACTTCATTGCCATTATAATAATCAGGCAAACGATATTCCTTCAGCAGTTGCCATGCTTTGTATTGCTCATAATAACCTTTGCCCTGTGTTAAAAATACAGCGGCATTCATTTTCCATTCTGTATTAAACTGGTGATTGTAAAATAGCTGGTAATGTGTTTGCAGGTAATGGTCGTTTTCATTTTCGTAAGGCTTGCCAGGCTGCTCCTGCCCGGATATATTGTACCTGCGGTTGGTAAGTAAAAAACTTTCAGGCACACCATTCCATGCCTGGTACGTAATTTCTTTACCTGAAAAAACATTCAGCCGCAAAGAACTTTTGGCGGCCAGCCAGGCCGTACTTATATACAGCGAACGCAAATCGGTTTTAGCCCGTTCAATGTAGCCGTCACTGCTAATTTTACTTAGCCTTCCATCAATGGTAAAATGTTTACCCACAATGCCGCTGCCAAATTTCAATGTATGTTTCCATATGTTGTACGATCCATAACTGTTATTGAAGTGAGCATACTTGCTCGTATTATTTTCGTTGCTGGCAATATTAATGCTTGCACCAAAGGCACCAGCGCCATTGCTGCTGGCGCCCACGCCCCGCTGCACCTGTATACTGTTGGTGCTGGATGCAAAGTCAGGCAGGTCTACAAAAAAAGTACCCTGGCTTTCGGCATCATTGTATGGTATGCCATTGAGTGTAACATTTATCCGGGTAGCATCAGTACCACGTATGCGTATGCCGGTATAACCCACGCCATTGCCTGCATCTGAGTTGATAACTGCGGAAGGTACCTGGTTGAGGAGGAAAGGTAAATCCTGCCCGAGGTTGCCGGCTTCTATTTGTTTTTGAGTAATGGTTGTTTTGGCAAAAGGCGCTTTTTCCATAGCCCTTACAGCAAGCACTTCCACCGGCTGCAGGTAGGCAGTGTCATTAAATTTTTTATCCTGCTGTGCCTGTGCCTTACATACACATGCCATGCACAGCCATGCCGTTAAACAATTTTTCATTCCAATATATTTTTCTGAAATCCGGGGATGGCAACGGCTGTTGCATCACATCGCATCGTATATATTTCTTCCTTCGCAGGCATTATCCTGATCAGGTTATCGGGTGTAATCTCAGCCTTGCGCCTTGCAGCGGTAAGCACCCCGGAAATTCAGCAGTAAAAAAAAGAGCGTATAAAAAAGTAAAGATAGTGGAGTTTAAAAATATTTTCCAAATTTTGTAACATACACATGCTGCACAGCGTATAGAAAAAAAATATAGCCATGAAATATTTATTGCAATCAGTTTCTCTTATCAATGTTCATCAATTTTGTAAGCCACAGCGTGGTGCACTGCAGTCTTCAGCAAAGCGATCGATCAGCCTGCTGCTAATTTTTGCCGGATTGCTGTACTCTGCTAAAACAATGGCGCAGGAGGTTGTTATCAACGATGCCAATGCAGAAAAGCGTACGCTCTCTGCAAGTTTTTCTGCTATCAAAGTATCCACTGGTATTGAACTTTACCTTAGCCAGGGCGATGAAGAATCCATAGCCGTAAGTGCATCCGATCCAAAATATATGGAGCGCTTTAAAACAGAAGTGGAGAATGGCACCTTAAAAATTTATTACGATAACAAAGGCATGGTATGGAATGGCAATGAAAAACGCCGCCTGAAAGCTTATGTATCTTTTAAAACACTGCAGCGGCTGGACGGCAGCAGCGGTGCGGAGGTACAGGTAAAAGGAAAATTGCAGATGCCCACACTGAGCATAGATTTTTCCAGCGGTGCCGAATTTACTGGCGAAGTAAATTGTGATGAGTTGAGTACAGAACAAAGCAGCGGCGCACAAGTTACTATTACCGGCGCTGCCAAAAAGCTAACAGTGGAAGTAAGCAGCGGTGCGCTGTTTAAGGGTTTTGA
>JAYWIB010000545.1:0-2206 GCA_043789265.1 Chitinophagaceae bacterium | reverse complement strand
AATGTTCCGGAATTCCATGCTCGTATGTTTTACCGCTGTAATCCCAGCGTGTGGGCAGTTCGGTCATCTCTATTTCATTGGGGGCGTCACCATACACTTTATTGGTAGACATGTGTACAAAAACTGTATCCGTACTAAACCGGCGGGTAGCTTCCAGCAAATTAAAAGTACCCACTGCATTGGTGTCAAAATCTTCAAAAGGAATGGCTGCAGCCCTGTCGTGGCTTGGCTGTGCGGCCGTATGAACAATGGCATCCGGCTTTACTGAAGCAATTAAATCCAGCACACCCTGCCGGTTGCGAATATCAAGTTCATGATGCTCAAAACCTCTTATTTCGGTTTGCAGCCGTGCCTGGTTCCACCGTGTATCTCCGCTGTGTCCAAAAAAAACAGCACGCTGATTGTTGTCAACACCGTGGATTTTCCACCCCAAATTTGCGAAATGTAAGCACACTTCCGAACCTATTAAACCTGATGAACCGGTAACCAATAATTTTTTCATATTCTTATTATACCTGTATAAAGCATGACTTATTTAGATGCTGCCTGTTTACCAGCAAGCGCTTTTAAATAATAATTTTTGTGATAATAATAATACAAACTTCCGAAATAAATACTGGAACCAATTATTTTGGCACTCATTGCTCCCATAGAAGAATATAATTTTATAAAAAATAAAGAACTCACCAACTGCACGGTACCCACTACCATTGCCACCTTTTTTATATAAGGCGATTTGCCTTTGGCACTTAAAAATTTATTGGTAAAGTCGCCCATGCCCTGCATAATGGCGCCTACAGCACCTATTTTCACCAGCATGCCTACCGCCTTAAATTTTTCCGGAAGAAAAAAGTCAATGATGTAATCAATGCTTAGCCAGGTAGCCAGCAGCAATATACCGGATGCCACCAATACTTTTTTAAAAGCCTCGGCGGGGATGGTTTCTAAACTAATAAACTGTTTAAAATATGAAGTACCCACAATGCCCGGTAAAAAACTAAAAGCAATAGTAAAGCTAGTAGCAAAGCTGTAATCACCCACATCTGAATTGTCAATATTAAAAAAACCAATGAGTATCGGCAGCATGTAACTGGCACCTACATTCCACAGGCTCCCATAATAAAGATGAATGCCAAAGTTTTTATTTTGCTCCACCAGTTCAGTTAGCTCCGGAGATTTTTTTTGAAAAATCTGTTTGTCTTTTATCAGAAAAAACGCAAATACAATAAAGTAGGTAGCATAATAAAGCAGTGTATTAAAATAAATACTGCCGGTAGAAAGTGATCTGAATAAATACAAGGACGTTACATACAGAAAAGGTGGCAATACTTTGTAAATTGAAAAAGTAATCAGTTTTCTTTCTGCCTGAAAAACCGATTCAAAATAAAACATCAGCGGATGTATAATAAACAGCGGAAACATTACCAGCAGAAGCCTGAAGAGGCTGGGTGATAAAATCTTTGGCCAGAAAAGACCCAGCACCACTGTGGTAATGAACATTACAATAAGGCCTGCTCCACAGCACATCAGTAAATATCCTTTGAATTTGCTTATCCTGTTTTTATCATCAGTGGCTGCTATCAATCTTCCGCCGGAATAGTAAAAACCAAAGTTTACAAAATAGCTGATCATCGTCAGGTAATTTTGCAAATACTTCCAGTCTCCAAAAATTTCTTTTGAAAGCATTCGGGAGTTTAACACACTTCCAAAAAAGCTAAAACCCACGCTGATGATAGTGGCTATATACAATAGTTCCACTCCATTTTTCTCAAGTAATTTCTTCAAAATCCGGATTTTTTAGCATGCTGAATTTGCAAAGATGATAACCCATCAATAATTCAAGAAAGAAATAATAAAGGCTGGAACTGATAGTAACGTATATCGCAAAACCCATGCAGGCAAGTATCCATAAACCTAACATCATCCGTATGCCATTTACTTTTTCAAACATTTTTATTTCTGGTTTATGAAAAAAGGTTCGTACCAAAAGATAGATATATACAAACAATGCCGGCAGACCTGCCCACCAGCCCATCAATAAAAACTGGTTATCTAAAAAATAATAAAAATCTTCTACGTTGGTCCAGTACCACTTTTTAAATGGCCCTACTCCCTGCAAAAAATATTCAGGCTCCCATTGTCTTAAAAACTCTCTAATCTGCCCGCTTCTTGTATCCGTATTAGCCCGTTCTGACAGTACCGTGAA
>JAYWIB010000544.1:0-2209 GCA_043789265.1 Chitinophagaceae bacterium | reverse complement strand
TTTATCAGCAAATATTATGGTAGATGTTATCCTGGGCCTCCAGTGGGGCGATGAAGGGAAAGGAAAAATAGTTGACTATTTTGCCCCTGGTTATGATGTAATTGCAAGGTTTCAGGGAGGCCCCAATGCAGGCCACACCCTGTATGTAAATGGAAAAAAAGTAGTACTTCACCAGATACCCAGTGGCATTTTTCATGAAGATAAAACCAACCTGATAGGCAATGGTGTGGTGCTGGATGCTGTAACCCTAAAAAGGGAATGCGAAACCGTAGCAGCCATGGGTATTGACTATAAAAAGCATTTATTTATCAGCGAACGCACGCATTTAATTTTACCTACCCACCGGGCTTTGGATAAGGCAAGCGAGCTGTCTAAAGGCACAGATAAAATTGGTTCTACACTTAAAGGCATTGGCCCTGCTTATATGGATAAAACGGGCCGCAATGGCCTGCGTGTAGGCGACTTGCTGGATAAATCATTTACATCTCAGTACATAAAGCTGCGGCTGAAACACCAGCGCCTGCTGGATAATTACAATTTTCAGGAAGACATCAGCAGTTGGGAAGATGAATTTTTTGAAGCAGTGGAACTGCTGAAAGCATTTAAAATAGTAAACGGAGAATATTTTATAAATGAAAAAATAGCCCAGGGGAAAAAAGTATTGGCAGAAGGCGCACAGGGTAGTATGCTGGATGTGGACTTTGGCACCTTTCCGTTTGTTACCAGCAGCAATACCATTACTGCCGGTGTGTGCAGCGGCTTAGGCATTGCACCGCAAAAAATTAAAGAAGTGTATGGTGTATCCAAAGCCTACTGCACCCGTGTGGGCAGTGGCCCGTTCCCCACAGAGCTGCATGATGAAACCGGTGAGCTGATAAGAAACACAGGCAGCGAATTTGGCAGCACTACCGGCAGGCCACGCCGCTGCGGATGGATAGACCTGATAGCCCTGCAGTTTGCCTGCATGGTAAATGGCGTTACGCAGATTATAATGACCAAAGCCGACATACTGGATGAACTGCCCGAACTGAAAGTATGCAATGGTTACAGCATTGATGGGGAAGAAAAAAATTATGTACCCTTTCAAATGAACAGGTTGGCTATAGAGCCCATCTATAAATCTTTTGAAGGCTGGCAAACGAATATTACCGCAGTGGATACTTATAAAAGTTTACCGGAAAAAATGAAAACATATGTATCTTACCTCAACGAATTTTTAAAAGTGCCGGTTAAGTATATCAGCAATGGCCCCGGCCGTGACCAGATTGTAGTGGCGTGATTAAAAAAATAAAAAAAACTGTCTATTTTTTTGGCTAATTAAAAATCTCTAAGAAATTTTACACAACAATATTTGACTATGGCTGCAAAATCTACCAAAGAGAAAAAAACTACCCCCAAGGAAGATGCCGGCAAAAAACCTGCATCCAAAGCTGCTCCTAAATCAGTAAATGAAGAAGACGAGGAGGATGAAGATGATTTGGATGAAGAAGTAAAACCTGTAAAAAAAGGAAAAGCTGCCGCAAAAAAGAGCAGCAATGAAGATGAAGACGAGGAGGACGATGATGTAGAAGTGGATGATGAATGGGAAAAGGGAGAAGAAGCCGATGAATGGGATCCTGATTTCGATGAGTTTGATGTGCCAAAATCAAAAGGTAAAAAAGCACCCGGCAAAAAAGCTAAAGATGAGGAGGAAGAGGATTTTAAAATTGATGATGATTTTAAAGACCTCGGCTTTGATGACCTCGACGGCGGCGGCCGCGGCGGATTTGATGATGATGATGATTTTTAATGCAGGCTATTGGCACTTGATTTTGCCGGTGGTAAAATAACACAGGTGAAACACACAGCTTCATTTACAATAACTGATTTTACTGCTTTTAAAATAAAGATGCTGAACTGGGCCAACCAGTTCAGCATTTTTTGTTTGCTGGATAATCAGCAATACAGTTTTGAAGCTCCCGCCTTTGAATGCATGCTGGCGGCAGGCTGCAAAAGCAGCACACAGGCGGGCAGCTCAGCTATTTTTTCATCTTTAAAAAAAATAAAAAAAGATAAACACGACTGGTTGTTTGGACATATAGCTTACGATGCAAAAAATGAAACAGAGCAGCTCTCCTCTCATAATGCCGATGGCATTGGCTTTCCGGATGCCTGTTTCTTTATTCCTGAAATAGTGCTGCAGTTAGATAAAAATTGCCTCACTATTTTA
>JAYWIB010000543.1:0-2221 GCA_043789265.1 Chitinophagaceae bacterium | reverse complement strand
TTTTATTGAAGAATCAAATTTAGCGGGATTTTTAAACTCTTGCCTGTCAATACAGTAAATTTTGCCCCGGCAGATATTGTTTGCTGCACATTTATAATACACTCTCCTCCAGCCTGATGATCAATAATTATTTCTGATCCGGCAGGCAGCATGGTTGGCGGCTTGGTATTATTGCTCCAGTTGGCTGCATTGTCCCAGTTGCCGTTGCCGGAAAACGTATAGGTGGGCGACTGACTAACGTATATATGATATTCGCCCGGTGCAAGTACAATTGTTTGATTGGTGAAACTAAGATCAAAGACTGTGTTGGTACTTCCATTTAAGCCCGCTGTGGTGGAACCGGTGCCGGTGGTGTTATTGCTCAGATAATTATACCACTTGCCTGTTTTTTGAAAGTTGATGGAAATGGATTGATTGGTAACGCCAAAATTGGCTACTATAGAAACCTGCATGCTGTTGATATTTGGGTCGCCAATTTGAAAATATTTTACATAGCCTCCGTTGGCATTTAAATCGTATGCTGATGGTGTATTATTAAATACCGACGGATTAGCCAGGCGCAATTGAATAATTTTTGCATAGGCATTGTATAAACTTTGCCGGTATGGTTTTAATAAATATTCCCACTTAGGTGCTTTAGGATCGGTGTTGCCTGCACGGGGTATATCATAGCCCATTTCGTCAAACTGATAAAACATTTTAGGCCCCGGCACTGTAAACAATACGGCAGCAGCCGCTTCCATTCTTTCCACTGCTGTGGCTGTATCTTTAATATTATATCCGCCGGAAGAATTGCCATACATAATACAATTGTATACGGTTCTTTCTTTATCATGGCTGTTCATAAAGCCAAGCAGGCCGGGTGATGGCGCATTGCGGCCATTGGCTCCATAGTTCCACATGATGTCGCCCAGGTTTTTATTCCCGCCATTACCTTCCACCGATTGATTGTACTCTGCATACATTTCTCTCCACGGCATAAATCCTTTGTTGATGAGTACATTCTCTTCGGAGGGTACACAAAAATGCTCCAGTATCATATAGGTATTGGGATACTTAGGCACTATATAATCATAATAACGATTAAGGTGATCAATGCGGCTTTGATCGTATGCCGAATTATCAATGGAAGATACTGTTTGTGTAATGCCCTTGGTATAATCGAACCGGAATCCGTCTATTTTATATTCTTTAATCCAATGCTCTAATGAATTTTGAACCAGGTATTGTGTGGCGGCTGAATTATGGTTCAAGTCTTCAAAAAAGCTCAGAAAGGTTTGAGGCGACACAGGATTGAACCAGGGGCTGTTGCCTGCAGGTCTTTTATTAAAGCCATCCCAGTATAGTTTTCCCTGTGGATTGGCTCCGCCTACCATATGATTGTACACCACATCCAGTATAGCTGCTATACCATTTTTATGCAATGTATCAATCAGCTCTTTTAATTTATTTTTGGGACCGTATGCCTTATCAGGAGCATAATAAAATATGGGATTGTAACCCCAGCTATTATTGCCTTCAAACTCCTGCAGGGGCATAAAATGAATGGCATTAATGCCCAGCCGCCTGAAATAACCAATGGAATCTATAACAGTTTGATAATTGCTTTCTTTAGAAAAATCCCTTACCAGCAATTCATATATAATCAGATTTCTTTTATCAGGTTTTGTAAAATTTGTTGTCTGCCAGGTATACTGAGGTTCGCAAATCTGCAGTACACTTATAAAGCCGTTGGATATAGACGCTTTAGCCGGAAATGTTTTAAGATTGGGATAGGTGTTGGGATGAGGTGCGTCATTGATGTATTTATCATTCCATGGATCCAATATTTTTTCACAATTGGGGTCGGCAATGTAAATATTGTTATCCACCAGGTATTGGTAAGCATATTCGGTACCGGGCGTTAAACCTTTAACCGTTATCCAGTAATAAATTCCATCCGGAGTTTTTTTCATCTGGAACTGCGATTTTAATGCCCAGTTGCTTCCGGGAAAATCGCCCAATAAAATGCAGGTGGATTTATTGGGTGCATACAATACCAACGTAACAGAATCCGTACATCCATAATAATTGATTCCCTCCTTAACGCCTGATGGCAGCGGTGCGATGGTGCTTGACTGTGGGGCAATATAATATTGAAGTGTGTCATAATAACTCTGGCCGCCTGTATTTAATTCAGCCACAAATTCATGATCGGAAGTATTGGCAATAGTGGGGTTGC
>JAYWIB010000542.1:0-2222 GCA_043789265.1 Chitinophagaceae bacterium | reverse complement strand
CTACCTTTGGTGGGTTAAAGATCACCAATTTAAGTAATGTTAGCATTGCGGGGAATGTAAGTGTGAATGGTCGTATGATATTGAACTCAGGAAATCTTGTAATCGGCGGTAATACTTTAACTCTTAATGGTGCGGTATCCAGGACATCCGGCAATTTTACAGGTTCTAATACCTCCAATTTAACCATTGGCGGAACTGCAGGTTCTTTATTCTTTGATGGTACAGGCACAAATAATTTCTTAAGAAATTTTATAATAAATACCGGTGCGTCCGCCACGCTTGGCAATGCACTCAATATTACCGGTGGCGCTTCTGCTGCTAATGAAGGAACGCTTACTGTAACTGGAACAGGCGTGTTAACCACCGGGGGCTTGCTAACCATTAAATCCAATTCAAACGGCACAGGCCGTATAGCTCCGGGTAATACAGCCGGTGGTTATATTTCTGGTGATGTAACGGTAGAAAGATTCATTCCACAAAATGCAAGCAAGGCATGGAGGCTCTTATCCTCTAACACCTCAGGGCAAACCATTAATGCAGCATGGCAGGAAGGGCAGATAGGTCCATTGAGTAATACAAATCCAGGTTTTGGCACTATGATACCTGGTTTATTTTCTACCTTGGCACAAGCCCAGGCTGCAGGCTTTGATACTTTATCACAAGCGCCCTCTATTACAAAATATGATGTATCCACAGACAATTTACTAGCTGTGCCAAATACCAATTCAACCCAGTTAAGTTCTCAGCAGGGATACTTTATTTATATCCGTGGAGACAGGAGTCCGAACCAGTTTGGTAACGGTACTGTGGCTGCTACATCTACCACATTACGCAGTAAAGGAAGTGTTTTCCAGGGCGATCAAAGCACTGCAACTGTACAGGATGGTCAGTATGCTTTATTGAGAAATCCATTTGCATCAGCAATTGATTTACGTAATGTAACCATTGGCGGAAGTCTTGTAGATGCATACGAAGTATGGGATCCTCAATTAGCCGGAAGTTTTGGTTTAGGAGGTTATCAAACACTTACCAGGAGTGGAGCTAATTATATTGTTACTCCAGGTGGAGGCAGTTATCCAGCTTCAGGTAATATAGTTAATACGATAGAAAGCGGAGCCGCATTTTTTGTTCAGGCAACAGGAGGTGCAGGTACTTTACAAGTAACCGAGAGCAGTAAAACCAGCGGAAGTAACCTCAGGTTCCGTCCGTCAGGAACACTGGCAGAAAACAGCAGGCTCATTACCAATCTGTATGTTGTAAACGGCAGTACAACAATACTGGCCGATGGTAATTTAATATTGTTTGATGCTGCCAACAACAATGGGTTTGATAAAAATGATGTAAAGAAGGGTGTTAATTTTGGAGAGAACTTTGGGATAGCTAAAAAAGGAACAGATAACCTGGTAGTTGAAAGAAGATCCTTGTCTTCAGGCGGCGACACCGTTTTTTTTAGCATGAGCCGTTTAAAACAGCTTAACTATCAATTAGAAATTAACCCATCCAATATTAATGATCCATTGCTGACAGGATTTTTAGAAGATAAATATAAAGCTACCCTTACGCCGGTAAGCCTGAGTGCTGTTACCAATTATAATTTTACAGTGGATGCAAATGCAGCATCATCAGCAGCAGACAGGTTCAGGATAGTGTTCAGGTCAGCGGGAGCATTACCAGTAACTTTCACCAGCATTAAAGCAGCACAGATTAATAAGAATGTAGCAGTAGAGTGGAAGGTAGCTAACCAGTTAAACATAGCAGGTTACGAAGTAGAAAAATCAATCAATGGCCGTAGCTTTAATAAAGTGGCTTCTCAAATTGCAAGCCAGGTAAATGCAGGCAATATTACTTACAGCTGGCTGGATGAAAATGCAGTAACGGGAGTAAATTATTACCGTATTAAAGCAATAGAAATAAGTGGAACTGCTAAGTACACAGAAATTGTAAAAGTAGTGTTAGGCAAAAATGGTACAGGCATCACCGTTTCACCAAATCCTGTACGGGGCAACCTGGTAAACATCCAGTTTAATAACCAGCAGTCTGGCAGGTACAGCATCCGCCTGGTGAATAATGCCGGCCAGGAAATATATAAAAATGTACTGCAGCATGCCGGTGGCAGTGCATCACAAAGTATTAATATACCATCTGCTGTAACAAGGGGCATATACCAGTTGCAGGTGATAGCACCAGACAATAGCAAACAGGTTCAAAAATTAATTATTGAC
>JAYWIB010000541.1:0-2233 GCA_043789265.1 Chitinophagaceae bacterium | reverse complement strand
CAGTTTTTTTATCATAGCCTGCTACGTCCGGCTCGCCGCCTGTATTTTCCATTGCATGCAGCGCATACATCTTTCCGTTATTTCCCTTTAGCTTTGCTTCCACAGCAGTCCACACCATACCTTTATGCCGGTGCATGTTTTTTTCAAAACGCAGTTTTAATGTTTGGAGCATCGCTTGCTTTTGTGAGGGCAGCAATTCTTTTGCATTGTTTTTTTCCATAACGGTTAGTTTAAATTTTTTAACAGAGATGATGTGTATGGAGTTATTTAATTTTTACAGGTGATAACGAAAATACAAATAAAAAATTCGGCTATTAACGAATACACTTTAAATTTTTCGTTTCCTAACTGGCGTGAGCCTGCTCTAATTAAATTGAAGTCTCACATAGCTCCAGAGGAGCAAAATGTTAGTAGAAACAACAAGTTGGCAACAACGGTTTGCAGCTCCACAGGAGCGGCATGTAAAATACATCGCTTACTGAAAACCGAAACCTGCTCTGCGGAACGCTGTCAAAATGTGCTGTAATAACATCTTGATTTACTAAGTAGTCCGGCCAGTCCCGATTTTTCGGGAAAGACTGCGTGGAAATCTTAGATGGTATTATGCCGACAGAAAAGTGTTTGCACTATTTAGTATGTATAGTCGGTATAATTTCTACTTACATTCCCCCCACACGGCATAAAAATACACGCCATTTTAAATGCCTGCCAATACAGGTTAAACAGCATGCAGATACCAACCGTTGTTTGCCACATACAATAACAATACCTTTACTTTTAAAATCATCAGTATGAAAAATATTGCCATTCTTGTTCCTGAAACTGCCGTGGTGGAAGCAGTGGCAGATCCACGCTATATGTTTACTGCGGTAAATGAATTTTTAAAAAGCCAGGGGCAGCAGGCCTTGTTCAATGTGCAACTGGTGGGGCAAACAAAAGAAATAAAACTGATGGAAGGAATATTTACCATCAGCGTGGATGCCACCATTCAAAATGCCAGAAAACCTGATTTAATAATAGTGCCTGCTATCAGCGGAAATATGGCTCATGCGGTAAAACTCAACAAAGATTTTTTACCGTGGATTGTACAGATGTATAAAGAAGGGGCAGAAGTGGCAAGCCTGTGCCTCGGTGCTTTTATACTGGCATCCACCGGGTTGCTGGATGGAAAAAAATGCAGCACACACTGGCTGTTCGCCAACGAATTTCGCAGCATGTTTCCTGCGGTGGATTTGGTAGACAGTAAAATTGTAACTGAGCAGAGCGGCCTGTACTCCAGTGGCGGCGCCACTTCTTACTGGAATTTATTATTGCACCTGGTAGAAAAAAATACCAGCAGGGAACTGGCCATACTGGCGGCTAAATTTTTTGTGCTGGATATAGATCGTACCACACAGTCGCCCTTTACCATTTTTAAAGGACAAAAAATTCATGAAGATGAGGATATAAAAAAAGTGCAGGAGTTTATAGAAACCAATTATGCAGAAAAAATTACAGTAGATGAACTCTGCAGCCGGTTTGCAATAGGCCGCCGCACATTTGAACGCAGGTTTAAAAAAGCCACCAACAATTCTATTGCAGCATACATACAGCGTGTAAAAATAGAAGCCGCCAAAAAGCAACTGGAGATAGGCCGTAAAACAGTAAACGAAGTAATGTACGAAGTGGGCTATACCGATACAAAAGCCTTCAGGGAAGTATTTAAAAAAATAGCGGGCCTGTCGCCGGTGGAGTACCGCAATAAATACAACAAAGAATTGCTGGCTGCATAAAATTTTGAAACAGCCTGTGGTTTTACTCACCACATAAAGAGGCGGTTGGCTGGCCAGACTACTGAATAAATCGAGAAGGTATAAGCGCAGGTTTTCTGCAAATCTTTCATCACAATCCTGGCCTCTACTGCTATAAGCTATCAGCTTATTACTTGCCAGAAGCAAATCGAAAAGACTCAAATATTTTTTATAATTTATCAGTTCTTTTCCCCATCTTTAGTATCCTTTATAAAACTAACCCTTCAGAACTTTATGCGATTTATATTAACCCTTGCTGCGTTACAACGATCCCAACGGCTTACTTTAAATTATCAATATCCCTTATCGGCGGCTATCTATAAAATTATAAACCGGGCAGATGAAGCCTACGCATCTTTTCTGCATGAGCAAGGCTACCGTTACGGCGGCAAGGCATTCAAGTTTTTTACTTTTTCTGATTTGCGCACGCCTTTTTATATTGA
>JAYWIB010000540.1:0-2241 GCA_043789265.1 Chitinophagaceae bacterium | reverse complement strand
GGTAATTGTCGGCAATGGTTTTTTTAAACCAAATATTTCCACCCTGCTCGGCAATATTTATAACAGGGAAGATTTAAAACCACTTAAAGACAATGCCTATAATATTTTTTACATGGGCATTAATATAGGCGCCTTTGTGTGCAATTTTGTGGCTGCTTACCTGCGTAATAAATATGGATGGGGATGGGCTTTTTCTGCTGCAGGTGTCGGCTTAATCATCGGCCTTGTTAATCTTGCCATGAATTTGCCTGCTGTAAAAACCGGTGATTTAAAAAAGCCTGTACAAAAAGAAGACATGTCGCTGAGCCAGATATTGGGATATGTTTTTCTCCCTGCAATGATTGCGGCACTTATTGGATGGCTATTGCCTGTAAAAATATTTGGCAGCCCGCTGATGGGCACGCAGGCCAACGATGCTTTTATTTTTGCATGTATTCCCATTATTGCATTTTATGTTTCACTTTGGGTAAAGGCAAAAGGTTCAGATAAAAAAGCCATAGGGTCGCTCTTATTTATTTTTGTGGTGGCGGTTGCATTCTGGACTATTTACAATCAAAATGCCACCGGGCTTACCTTGTGGGCCGAAAAGCATACCGACAGGGTGGCTTCTCCCACGGCAGCAGCCATTACCGGAAAATTGTTTCCAATGCAGGAGGTGAGTGATAAACCCAGGCTTGTAAATAAGGTAGATGCAAATTTTGTGGAGGTAAAAGATGCAGCCGGCAAAACGGTGCAGGCAATGGGGCCGGATCCTTACTTTAACAATGTACCAAAAAATGAATGGCCCGGAGGTAAAAATGTAAAGCTTACTAATACAGAATTATTCCAGTCTATCAATCCGCTTTTTATTGTAGTGCTTACCTTAATTTTTGTACCGTTTTTTGATTATTTGAGAAGACGGGGCAAGGAACCAACCACCGCTTCCAAATTTGGAATGGCCATGTTTATTTCCGGACTGTCTGCGCTGGTTATGGTATTTGCTGTAATGTCTGTTCCTTCTATCTATACGCACAAAACTTCGCCGCTGTGGCTGTGGGGCACTTATTTTGTATTTACAATCAGCGAAATATTTTTAAGTCCCATTGGTTTATCATTCGTATCTAAACTATCACCGCCACGGCTTACGGCGCTGATGATGGGCGGCTGGTTTCTGGCTACATCCATCGGTGGTAAAATTGCAGGCGTGATGACAGGTTTCTGGGATGAGTTTACAGATAAAAAAGTTTTTTTCATGCTGATGGTGGTGGCCGCATTTATTGGCGGTATATTTATTTATTCTAAATTAAAATCGCTGAATCAGATTGTTAGGGAAAGAACGGGAGAAGAATAAAGTGTAACCTCTTCGTTAAAAGGCGCTGCAAACTGTGCCTTTTTATTTATCTTCCTTTTTTAAAACCAACCATTGCTTATGTCTGATAAAAAAACCTTTCAGCCCTTTGTGCCTGCACATATCAACATGGCTGAGCTTACCATAAAATCAATTTTATTGGGCAGCTTGTTCGGTGTAATATTTGGTGCAGCCACAGTATACCTGGCTTTAAAAGCGGGCCTAACTGTTTCGGCGTCTATCCCCATTGCAGTAATTGCCATTACACTTGGCCGCAAGTTTTTTAAAACCACCATTCTCGAAAATAATATTATCCAAACCACCGGCAGTGCAGGCGAAAGTATTGCTGCCGGTGTGGTGTTTACGCTGCCCGGCTTTTTATTTTTAAGCGATGGCGGTGGAGAGCAATTTTTTACTTATTCAACCATATTACCGCTTGCCATTTTTGGCGGTATACTGGGTACGCTGATGATGATACCGCTGCGTAAATCATTAATTGTAGATGAACACGAAACGCTCCCTTATCCCGAAGGAACTGCCTGCGGCGATGTGTTGAAGGCTGGTGAAAAAGGCGGTGATTTTGCAAAGACCGCTTTTTACGGGCTGGGGTTTGCATTTGCTTATGCCATTTTGCAAAAAGTATTTCATGTAATTGCAGAAGTGCCTGCATACATCACTAAAAAAACAAGTGATTATATGCAGAGCGCCAAAATAAGCGGAGAGATAACACCTGAATACCTGGGTGTAGGTTATATCATCGGGCCAAAAATTGCAGGAGTGCTGGTGGCAGGCGGTGTGTTTGCCTGGATGGTGATGATACCGCTGCTGACAAAGCTGGTGCCTCCGGATATAATTGCGGCGCAACTTATAAAACTTGGTTACCTGAAAGATATGCTCACCGCAGGCGGCAAAGG
>JAYWIB010000539.1:0-2245 GCA_043789265.1 Chitinophagaceae bacterium | reverse complement strand
GTGTATATCTCGGGTCTGCAAGTAGTGTGTATATACCCAGTATTCTTCCATCGGATACAGGCATTTATTCCTGCTATGTGGAAATAAACTCAGGCTGTATTAAAAGAACTTATCAATATAACCTGGATGCCAGTTGTTACAAACCATTGCCAGTAGTGCTGAAAGATTTTGCAGGAAACTATGAGGCTGTTAAAATAAAACTGAATTGGAAAATGACGCAGCTTCAAAACCTGCAAAGAATAATTATAGAAAGAAAAAGCAGTGGCCGTTTTATCACTATTGGTACCATTGCCAATCACAACAGGCAGGATAATGAACAGGCATATTCCTATACAGATACCAGGCCCGAACCAGATGACAGTTACTACCGCCTCAAAATAGTACGGTCGGACAACAGCTTTTTTTACAGTGATGTTATACACCTTGCCGCCGGTAAAAAATATGCAGGTATAAATATTTATCCAAACCCTGCCAATGATATTTTTACTGTTCAGTATACACCGGTACCCGGTCATCAGTATAAAATAAAAATAGTGGGTATGCTAAGCCAGTTGATACAGCAGCCAACCGTTGACCCGGCCGCAGAGGGCAAAATTGTAATCCTCAGGCAAAAAAGTATGGCAAATGGCATGTACATGGTGCAGGTTACAGATATAACTACAGGTAAAACGATGTCGCAAAAAATTATTTTAAGATAGATAAATTGTATGCCATGATATGAGGCAGGAGAAAAATTATAAAATCTGAAAAATTTAAACATTAATATTTACTTTTTAAAAATGAATTCCTACCTTCGCCGTCCAAAAATAAAAGGTCAGCATGCCTACAATACAACAGTTAGTTAGAAAAGGACGGGAAATTATTACTGCAAAAAGCAAATCCAGGGCGCTGGATGCTTGTCCGCAACGCCGGGGTGTATGTACAAGAGTGTATACCACTACTCCAAAGAAACCAAACTCTGCTTTGCGTAAAGTAGCCAAAGTTCGTTTAACCAATAAGATTGAAGTAATTGCATACATACCGGGAGAAGGACATAACCTGCAGGAACACTCCATTGTATTGATTAGAGGTGGAAGGGTAAAAGATTTACCGGGTGTACGTTACCACATTGTACGTGGCAGCCTGGATACTGCCGGTGTAAAAGACCGCAAACAAAGCCGCAGTAAATACGGTACTAAAAAAGAAAAAGCAAAAAAATAATATATCATAATTTTCTCCATCATCAGTTGCCCTTGTGGGGCGGGAGGAGCCAAAAAAGTTTATTCCAATGAGGAAGACACAACCAAAAAAAATACCATTAGCGCCAGACCCTAAGTTCAACGATAAGTTGGTTACACGATTTGTAAACAACCTGATGTGGGCTGGAAAAAAAAGCGGTGCATACATTATCTTTTATGATGCCATCGAAAAAGTGTCGAAAACTACGGGTGAAAACGGTTATGAAGTTTGGAAAAAAGCGTTGGGCAATATTACGCCGGGTGTAGAAGTACGCAGCCGCCGTATTGGGGGCGCCACTTTCCAAATTCCATCTGAAGTACGTGCCGACAGAAAAATTTCGCTGAGCATAAAATGGATGGTACGCTATAGCCGTGAAAGAAATGGCCGCAGTATGGCAGAAAAACTGGCTAACGAAATAGTAGCAGCCAGCAAAGGTGAAGGTGCAGCATTCAAAAAGAAAGAAGATACACACCGTATGGCAGAAGCCAACAAGGCATTTGCTCACTTTAGAATATAATCTGCGTTTATAAAAAAAAATTTTGAAGGCCGTCTTTTTTAGATGGCCTTTTTGTTTGGTTTAACACAGCAGTACCCAACCAGCATTTTTATCTGAACTATATTTGTGCTTCAAAAAATTACCCTTTAGAAATAATAAAAGCATTTACATGGCAGGCATATTATCGCTGGTGGGCAATACGCCCCTGGTAGCACTAAGCAAACTCAACCCCAATAAAAACGTAACAATATTTGGTAAGCTGGAAGGCAACAATCCCGGCGGCAGTGTAAAAGACAGAGCTGCTTATGGCATGGTAAAGGGCGCCATCGACAGGGGCGAAATAAAGGAAGGCATTACACTGATAGAAGCCACCAGCGGCAATACCGGTATTGCGCTGGCAATGATAGCAAGTTTATTTGGCGTACCGATAGAACTTGTAATGCCCGAAGATGCCACAAGAGAAAGAGTATTAACGATGGAGGCATTTGGCGCCAAAGTAATATTGACGCCAAAGGCACAGTCTATGGAAGG
>JAYWIB010000538.1:0-2246 GCA_043789265.1 Chitinophagaceae bacterium | reverse complement strand
GCAGTGTGGCAAAAATTTTATTCAGTTCACTTCCTCTATGTTCCATAATATCTATCTCACCACATGCCGGCCAGCCCACTGTTTCCTTGTTTTCGCCCAGCATCCAGATGGCCGGCCATGTACCCACGCCTGCGGGCAGTTTTGCACGGGCTTCTACCCGGCCATATTTAAATGAAAATTTTCCCCTCGTCAATATTCTTGCAGAAGTATATTGTTTGTTCTTAAAATTTTCTTTCACCGCATTTATCTTCAGCAGTCCATCCTGCACGCTGGCGTTTTGAATGCTGTCTGTATAATACTCCAGTTCCTGATTGCCCCATCCGTTTTCACCCGTACCAATATCATACACCCATTTGGCAGTATCGGGCAATCCGCTTACATTAAATTCTTCCGACCATATTAAGGAGCGTTTAACCGTTGGCGTTGTGTCGGCAGAGCTTTGCACAGCATCTGCCACCGCAGAATTTTTTTTGGCGGCGCAGGATAACGCAAAAATCACCATTGCAAAAAAAAGTTTTGTCATAAGTAAGCTGTGTTAACTTTTGTGAGATTTACTGGTACACTCTTATATAATCAATTTCCAATGCTGCGTTTGTAAAAGCTGCATCCACTGTTCCTCCAAAATTTCCGCCCATGGCCACATTTAAAATAAAAAAGAAATCCTGGTTAAATGGCAGACTGCTGCTGTTGGCAACAGAATGAATCAACTGATCATCTGCAAACATTTTTATAGAGGCCGGTGACCATTCAAGCGAATAGATGTGAAAGTCAGTGGTAACGTTCGGAATTATTTTATTGCCTCCGTCTGCATTGCCGCCCGATCTGCCGGGATAATGAAGGGTGCCGTATATTTTATTCAGGTCGTTGCCCACATGTTCCATGATATCTATCTCCCCGCAGGCAGGCCACGATACTGTGCCTATGTTATTGCCCAGCATCCATATAGCAGGCCATGTGCCGCCTCCTGCTGGCAGCTTGGCCCGTGCTTCCACCTTTCCATATTTAAAAGCAAACTTACCACGTGATACAAGTCTCGCCGAAGTGTATGCACTGCCGCTGTAACTTTCTTTGATGGCTTTAATTTTTAAAACGCCATTTTCCACTACCGAATTTTCCCGCCTGCTGGTATAATATTGGAGTTCTGCATTGCCCCATCCGCCCGTTCCTATACCTAGGTCATAGTCCCATTTCGCAGGGTCAGGTGCACCGTTTTTATCAAATTCATCGGACCATAACAAACCAAGCACAACCCTAACCGTTAGTGTGATTGATTTGGAAATTATCTGCCCGCCAGCGCTCTTTGCAATAACGTTGATGGTATACGTGCCGGACGAAAGATATTTATAGGTCACATTTCCCGAAGCAACCGTCTGAAAAACACCATTGCCAAAATCATAATCATAACTCACTGCATTATCAGCAGAGGCAGCAAAAGAAACATTACCGCTGTTGTCCGGATTTACCGTTGCGTTTACAACAAGATTTGATGGTGGAGTATTATTAATGCTGCCTGACTCTTTTTTACTGCATGAAAAAAATAAGATTGCAAATGCTGCACAAAAAAGTATTCTTATGTATTTCATTTCATTACGGTTTTACTTTCAATTTTTGATACCACGCATTTCCATCAATACCCATATTTCTTAGGTGTAATTTAGTATCACTCACCGATAAAATTTCATACATAGAACCACCAGTGCCAAAATTTACAATGCCGTTGCCCGGCACATTAAATTGTACCTGTGTAGAAATGTCTTCAGCAGAACCTGAAGTGGCCGGCATAAAAATTAATCTTTTGGTACCACCTGCATCAATACCGAGGCAGGCGTCACCACCGCCAAAGCCGTAAAATGCAGTAGCTGCACCAATTGAAAATGACTGCCCTTTGTTATCAACCACCATTGAAATATTATTATTGGCATCTTTTGAAAAAGTAATTTCATCATCATATGCACATGGTTCTCTTGAGTTGGGGGTAGCAGCATACGAGGTAGGAGTAAATTTATCTGCAGGGCTAACGCCAAAATGACCGGGAGCATCATTATCAGTAATCCATATTTTAGACGAACCGCCCGTAAGCGCCGCCACAATTACGTCAGGAATTTCATACGCAACAAATACTTTTACTTTTTTACTGATGGTGGAAGTGGCGCCGGCAGTGCCAATGGCATTTACAGTAATGGTGTATTCATTGGTGCCGGGATTGTTGTATTTATAATTAATATTGCCCGAAGGAATTATTCTGG
>JAYWIB010000537.1:0-2248 GCA_043789265.1 Chitinophagaceae bacterium | reverse complement strand
TAACAAAAAAGACTGGGGCGAAGGCAAGGTTACCCACATACATGAGTATGCAGCAGAAAGAACAACGCCCTTTTGTAAACATTTTGGGATCTGTGGCGGATGCAAATGGCAAATGCTTCCTTATAACAAACAGCTTGAATACAAGCAGCAGGAAGTAGCACAAAATTTTAAACGGATTGGCAAAATAGCATTGCCTGAACTGCTGCCCATTGTGGGCAGTGATGAAACTACCCGCTACCGGAATAAGATGGAATTTACGTTTAGCAGTAAACGTTATTTAACTGCTGAGGAAATAAAAAGCCTGCCGAAGCCAGCCAAAAAAAACGACACAACAGGTGTTGATAAAAGAAACAGTTTTATACTTAATGAAATTCAGGAACCTGATGAAATACAAAATGAATTACAAGCACCAGCAAACGCTTCATTGCAAGAAGTGAAGGAACCCGGCGCACTTGGCCTGCACGTGCCACGCATTTTTGATAAAGTGATAGACATCCATGAATGTTTTTTAATGGATGATGTAAATAACAGGATTAGAAACTGCGTACGAGATTTTGCTATAAACAATAATTATTCTTTTTACAACATCCGGCAGCATACAGGCTGGCTCCGCAACATTATTATACGCTATTGCAGCACCGGCGAACTGATGGTGAATATTTGCCTCGGCAACGAAGACAAACATGAAAGAATAAAACTGCTTGATTTTATTTTACAGCAGGTGCCTTCTATCACTACATTACTGTATACAATCAACTCTAAATGGAATGACAGTATTTATGATTTGCATCCCGAAATTTATTTTGGAAAAGGCTTTGTGATAGAAGAACTGGAAGGGTTTAAATTTAAGATTGGCCCTAAATCTTTTTTTCAGACAAACACCCGGCAGGCAGAAAAACTATATAGCATTACCAGAAATTTTGCGGGGCTTACCGGCAATGAAATTGTATACGACCTCTATTGCGGCACCGGCAGCATCGGAATTTTTGTAAGCAGTGCTGCTAAAAAAATTATTGGTGTAGAGGTGGTGAAGGAAGCCATTGCCGATGCAAAAGAAAATGCTGCGCTGAATAATATACAGCATGCCGAATTTTTTGCAGGCGATGTAATTGACATATGTGATGACGAATTTTTTGTAGCACATTCCAGGCCGGATGTAATTATTACCGACCCGCCACGGGCAGGCATGCATGGCAAACTGATAGAAAAGTTACTGGAAATAGCCGCCCCCACCATTGTGTATGTAAGCTGCAACCCTGCTACCCAGGCACGTGACCTTGCCCTGCTGGATGAAAAATACTCCGTACAAAAAATTCAGCCGGTAGATATGTTTCCGCATACACATCATATAGAATGTGTGGTGCTGCTGAAATTGAAAATATGATGGGGCGTTGCTGAAATTGGTTTTATGATTACCGAATTAGGGTAATAAAATTGAAAAGAAGCAATATAGATAACTGGAGTATTTATGTAGGCCCGGCAATGCATTGTTTGAAGTTGAACAACGGATTGTGCTGGCGGAACTGTATCATAAAAGTGAGAAGGACGCGGAGCACAGGGTGTGGATATTAGTGCTTAAAACAAAAAATTACCCTGCCTGTAAATAAGGCTTTACGTCATGTTCCTCTGCATACGCTAATACTGCTTCTGCCTCGGAGATATCGTAATTTTTTATGTCGGAAGTTTTACGCAACTTCTGCCAGATGTCATGGTGCTGCGGAAATTTATTTTTATCCGGCTCATTGACAATCCTTCCCGGCGGAAGAAAAGGCTTTTTGCAAAAACAGGATTTCAGAAATATGTGTGGTGAGAAAGTTTGCGTAACGTTCCATATCCACAGACTGTACAAAGGTCGGGACTTTGTTCTCTCCAATCAGTGTTACTGTAACAGGCACAATCAGATTGGGAACCTCTTTATGCGTTATGTCCTTATCAATATCAAAGTACCTGCTTAAAACAGGCTGCTTCGACTCTTTGAATTTTTCTATGGCACTGATAAATTTAGGTTTGCTTACAGCCACGGCATTATCAACAAACTTGCTGTACAGCAAGGCAAATATTTTTGAAGAAGCTTCCGTTTCTATTTTTTTTGTGAGGTAAAAGACAGCAGGCTATTATTGTACCGGCTTAAATAATCAATGTAACTTTTTTGAAAGGCAGACAGCTTTTCCTTTCCCTGCATCATGGGCTGTGTTTTATCCTGCTGTATTTCCGCTGCGGTTTCCATATTATGCAGTGCATGTTTTAA
>JAYWIB010000536.1:0-2250 GCA_043789265.1 Chitinophagaceae bacterium | reverse complement strand
CTTCAGTAAACCTCACAGGTTTACGGTGAGTGTACAAAACTTAAAACACTTCAATAAAAAACCTGTGAGGTTTTTTAGAATCTGCATTCAAACCTCACAGGTTTACACTGAGTGCACAAAACTTAAAGCACTCCAATAAAAACCTGTGAGGTTTATCCAGCATGGCTCATCTGTATACTTACTGGATTGTTATCATTATTGCTCAACGCATTGCTGTTAAACTTCCGCAGCGGATTGTATTCCATTTCTACGTAATAAACTTTATTGGGTGTGGTTATAAACAGCACACTGTTATTGCATCCGCCCAGGGCTATGTTGGTGGCCATTGCAGGCGTTTGTATCAATGCCAGTTTTTCTCCGTTAGGCGATAATATCAGTACGCCTTCGCCGGTGGCTGCATACAGGTTATTGTGTACATCCATTTTAATACCATCGGCATTTATAAAAGCAAAAATATCTTTATGAATAATTTCGCCAAAGCTGGATAAAGTATAACGGTACAGAATTTTTTCATCAGGATGATTGCTGCCTGCAAACAAATATTTTTCGTCTTTTGAAAAACAAAGACCATTTACAAAATTTAAATCCTTACTCAATAAGGTAACCTGGTTATTGTAAAAACGGTAGAGGCCTGCGTGCGGCTGAAAGAGAGAGGGAATCAGCACCTGGTCTTTTAATCCATAGGGCGGATCTGTAAAAAAAACAGCACCGTCAGATTTTACCACCACATCATTGGGACTGTTAAAGGGCCTGCCGTTGTAACTGCTGCATAACTGTGTAATGTTTTTTGCAGCATCCATTTTTGCAATGCTGTGGTTGCCCTGCTGGCAAAAAATAATGTTTCTGTTTTTGTCCATGGCAAGGCCATTGCTGCCCGTCATGTCCGATAGCTGTGCGTACTGTAAATCTTTTCCGCCGCTTTGCTGCAGCCTTACTTGTGTGGTGCCATCAGGATACACTTCGTACATGCAGTTAGCAGGTATATCACTCAGCAGCAAATAGCCATCGGGGTGCCACAGCGAGCCTTCTGCAAAAGAAAAGCCTGCAGCCAATTCTGTCAATAAAGATTTTTCACCAAAAAAATTAATCCCATCGGGATGGTAAATTTTTATATTCTTTTTCATATTGTTATAAATTTTGAATCAAAAAAATTTTGATAAGCCGGCCATCTGCGTTTTTATATTTTGCAAAGTGATAGGCGCTATCAGGGATATGTTGTGTTGTTTATAAGTGCTGGCAAGGTTTATCAGCGCATCATGGCGGGCCACCATAAATCCCGGTGGCAGGTGATTACTTATCCAAAGCCACACCGAAATTTTTACTGAGCCTTCACCCATATCTGTATAATACACTTCCACCGGTTTTTCTTTAAAGAGGTAATCAATTTTTTCTACAGCTTCACGGGAGATGGTTACCACTTTTTCCAAATCGCTGTCTATTGATACGGCCATATTTATTTCTATCCGCCTGTATGGTGTCAATGAATAGTTGATCATCGGCTTTTGAAAAATATCTTTATTAGGAATCATCAGGTGCAGGCCGGAAAAAGTGCGGATGGTGGTGGAGCGTAGCTGTATGTCTTCTATGTTACCGATAAAGCCATTGGTTTCTACCGTATGGCCCACTTCAAAAGGCTTTTTAAAAGTGATGTAAATACCCGAAATTAAATTGGATGACAAATCCTGAAAAGCAAAGCCCAGCGCCAGCCCCAGGATACCTGCACCTGCCAGTAAAGAAGACACCGCCTTATCAAGCTGCAGTATATCCAGCGCAAAAAACAAACCGACAAAGATGGTGGTAAGGTACACGATGGTGGAAACAACATAAGTACCCGATGCCTTACCCGACAGCCGCAACATTATTTTACTGGTAAGCCTTCTTAAAAATTTAGCAGCAAAAATAAATATGGCCATCATTACAATTGCCAATACTATATTGGGCAGCATCTTAATAAAAAGCACATACCACTGCTGCAGCTTTTGTAAAAGGATATTTATCCAGTCATTCATAAAAATTTATTATTCAAATGCTGCATACTTTACATTTACCTGTTCCCTTACTTCATCCATTATTTCCATGACCTGCATCGAAAGTTCATGCGGCATCAGTGTGCTTTCTATCGTTCCGCTGTTAAGGCATTGTATCATTTCGTCTACTTCAAACTGAAAGCCCCTGCCCTCCCACCTGCAGGGATATTCCACTTTGTAATCATCATACACATCCAGTTGAATGGCTTCGGGTGTTTCATTC
>JAYWIB010000535.1:0-2250 GCA_043789265.1 Chitinophagaceae bacterium | reverse complement strand
GTACAGGAGATGCGGATGGCGCCACAATGGGCCAGGTAATAATAAAAGCAAGCAATAAAAGTATGCCGCAAATAATGACGGTATACGTTAATGCCTTTCGGTTTTTTTCTGATTCAAATGTTGCCTGCATCATATTGCTGTAATACATCGTAAAGATATTTGATAAAAAACAAATGATGCAGCAGCAGTAAAAAAATACACAGGAGGCAAAGAGCTTTAACAAATGTTTTGTGCAGATGAAGCAGCAATAAAATTACCCAATTTTCTTATACATCCACAGCGGCATTGCATGCATAAGCCACGCAATGATGCGCCATCTTTTAGTGATATATACTTTTCTCTTTTTGGCAGCAAGGGCAGCATAAATTTGGGCTGCTGCTTTTTCCACCGGTGCTATCCAGAATTGGCCGTAACCTTTGGCCATGCTGGTTTTTACAAAGCCGGGCTGTATATCTGTTGTATAAATTGAACATTTTAACTTTGATGCTTTTATAAATAATCCTTCCATATAATTACTCATAAATGCCTTGCTGGCACTGTATGCAGGTGCATGGCTGCTGCCGCGGCAGGCAGCAATGGATGAAATGGCGGCAATGTGTCCGCTTCCCTGTTTTAAAAAATAATTAAATGCAAAATTTATAATTTCTGTAAACCCTGCGACGTTTGTTTTTACAGTACGGCTGTCAATTTCCATATCCAGTTGTTCAGATGGCTCGCCTGAGCCGCTGCAGTAAATTAATAAATCCATACCACCGGTTTGCTGTATCAAATATTTCAGGTGCTCAAGATTTTCGCCGGACGTTACATCAAAACATTCAGGTATAATATTTCCAGGAAACTCATCCCGGAGTGCATTCAATAAATGGATACGGCGGCCTGTAACACCCACGATGCAATTATTTTTTGCATACAATTTTGCCAGTTCCCGGCCCATGCCGGAACTGGCACCGATGATTATCACTTTTTGTTTTTGCAACACAGTAAGTTTTATTTTTTAAAAAAAATATCATAGCCAAAGCGTACCAACGTAGCTGATATAACCAATAAAAAAAACAGGCGTATAAATTTGTTGCCCCGAATAATGGCAAGCCTTGATCCTAAAAAGGAGCCTGCAATATTAAATGCCGCCATTGGTATCGCAAACTGAAAAAGTATATTTCCGCTTGCGCCAAAATAAATGATGGAACCCGTATTGGTGGCAAGGTTTACAAATTTTGCATGAGCACTTGCTTTTAAAAAGTCGAAGCCCAGTACGCTTATAAAAAACAGCACCAAAAAACTCCCTGCACCCGGGCCAATAAATCCATCATAAAATCCGATGAGGATTGCAAATAACACAGCATACAGCAGCTCACGTGACGGCTGCAAATTTTTAGAAACAGTGTTACCAAAATCCTTTTTCATCCATGTATACAGCGCCACTAATATCAGTATAAAAAAAATAAATGGCTTCATAAAACTGTTGCTTACAATGGCAACAGTATACGAGCCAGCCATGGCAGCAAGCAATGCAATACAGCACATGGCCAGCAATAATTTCCATTGCAGTTGTACTCTTTTTGCATATTGAAAACAGGCGATAGACGTGCCGCAGAAAGACGGAATTTTGGCAGTACCAAGCAGTGTGGCGACAGGGTACTGTGGAAGTGCAACAAGTATCGCCGGGGTTTGTACAAGCCCGCCTCCACCCACCACAGCATCAATAAAACCAGCAGCAAATGCAGCTATACACAGTACAATTATTTCGCTGCTCATTATTTATTCTAATTTCTTTCACCAAATAATAAGCTGCCGATGCGTACCATATTGCTGCCTTGTTCCAGCGCTGTTTTATAATCGCTGCTCATGCCCATTGAAAGAAAGTGGAAGGTGGAAGGTGGAAGATGGAAGGCTTGGCCATAATTGTCAAAAAGTATTTTCAACTGCCTGAATTCGATTCTCACCAAATCCATATCATCGCTAAAGCTTGCCATTCCCATTAATCCACAAATCCGCACATTTGCATATTCGCTAATCCGCACATTCATCAATTCATTTTCATCAAAACCAAATTTCGTTTCTTCGGCAGCTATATGCACCTGCAGCAAACAGTCAATGGTTCTGTTGTTTTTTATGGCCTGCCTGTTTATTTCCCGTAATAAATTTTCACTATCCACTCCATGTATGAGGTAAACGAACGGTGCAATGTATTTTACTTTGTTGCTTTGCAGATGACCGATAAAATGCCAGCGGATATCTTGTGGCAGCAGT
>JAYWIB010000534.1:0-7974 GCA_043789265.1 Chitinophagaceae bacterium | reverse complement strand
CACACTTGATGAGAAAATGCTGGCAGAAAGATTCACCATATATAATATGCTGCTGGATGATTTTACCACAGCGCTGGAAATATTTCCCGTCGGCAAAGGTGAACGCTTTGATAAGTATTTTATGCGGCTGATGAAAGAGGTAAAGAAGAAAAATAATAATAGGTAGAATTCATTGCTGGATTGAGAGCCCGAAGAAGCCTAAATTACTGGTTGCTGGATTTACACATTATTAGAATAAAAATTTATGGTTTAAAAATAACATGCTCTTTTAAGCAACATGTTACAATGAGCGAAGTGCAGAGCCGGGTATAGTATAGCCATCGCATTTACTTTCCATTTTGTATAGCCTAATCCTCTGTTTCGATAAAAGTGGCCGCTTATTAGTAAATAAATTTCATTAGTGAGAAACAGGTTTTACTTACAAGCGTGTAATAATAACGTAAATAATGGCAGTAATAAGGCTTTCATTTTATTAATATTGGGATTACATGTCCTCAGAACTAAAGACCTATACCGCTTGAACTGAGATAAACGATGAACAACTAAAACTAAAACGTACAACCCATTTATCTTATCCAACTGTAGATAAGGTTAAAAAGAGTCAACTAAAATAAGGACGGCGCAAGACATAGTGCGAAAACCAAAACACATAAAAACTTCCGTCAGCACTTTCAAAAAGAGGCCTCATGTGCCACGGGGTTTACCTAAAAAGATTTCAGCAATTCTTACAATGGAATGCCAAACAAAAAAACCGTTCCCTTTCCTGCGGCCGAATGAATGCTGAATTTTCCCTTTATCTCTTCCACTCTCTGCCTGATATTTCGCATGCCATTGCCCGTATTGCATGCGTAAATATCAAAACCACAACCATCGTCTTTAATTTCAAAATTCAATGTTCTTTCGGAGAAGGATGCAATAATGGAAATATTTTTTGCAGTGCTGTACTTTATAGCGTTGTGTACAATTTCTTTTGTTGCCAGCAGGATATTTCTTTTTTGGTCATTCCCCAGTTTAACGTCAAGCCCTGTTTCAGGAAAATGAATAGTGTAATTGAAACCTGCATATTCCAGCAGGTTGTTCAGTTGTTCCCTTAGATAAGAAAACAGCATACCTGTTGTGCTGTTTTCAGGATTAAGGCTCCATACAATTTCTCCCATGTTGCTAATAAGTTTGCGGCTGGTAACGGAAATGGCTGCAAGGTCGTTGATGTAGGTGGGCTTTTTGTGTATCAGCGCATGTTCACTCATCAATGTTATTTGTGTAAGGCCTGCACCAATATCATCATGCATCTCCCGGCTGATACGCCTGCGTTCTTTATTCTCTGCTTCCAGAATGGCACTTTCTCTTTGTTGTTTTTGTTTTAATTGCTGCCGGCTGTACAATGAAAAAGCGATGATACCCAGCAGGAGAATAATACTGCCGATAGCGGCAAACTGGTAATACCTTTTCTGCATCCGTATTTTTTGTTTGGAAATGCTCAGTTCATTTATTTGCTGCTGTGCTTTTAGTTGTACAATCTGTTTCTCTTTTTTTGCTGTTTGGTATTTACTTTCCAGTTCGGCGGCCTTCTGTAAACGTTCTGAATTAAACAGGCTGTCGCTGTATTCCGAAAATTTTTGTTTCCACAAATATGCGTTTTTAAAATTCTTCATGCCTGCATAATCTTCTGCAATGCTGCCTGCTGCCTCCACCACCACGTTAAGGGCTTTTATTTTTAATGCAATGTCAAGCCCCATCCTGTTATACTCTATTGCTTTCACATAATCTTTTTCCATTGCATATACATTACCAATGTTGGTCATGTTGGCGGCAATTAAAAACTGGTTGCCTGTATGCTTACCAATCTCCATCGACATTTTATAATACTCAATTGCCTTATCATAACTGCCCTGGTATTTATATACAATGCCAAGATTGTTGTAAGTAATGCCAAGGTGTTTTTCATCATGCTGCTTTGTATAAATGTCAAGCGCTTTATTATATTCTTTAATTGCGGCAGGATATTTTTTAAAATACTGTTCATACACCACACCTTTGTTGTTGGCACAATCGGCGATTACAGACGAATCGTTCATCAATACAGCAATGCTTTCGGCTCTGCTGTAATTTTCCAATGCTTTGGTAAAATCTTTTTGTTCTTCGTACAAAGCGCCAATGTTAATAAATGCACGGGCCGATGCAGCTTCATTGCAAATACCGTCTGATATAGAAGCTGACTGCTGGTAAGATTCAAAGGCATGGGATACATTGCCTGTTTGAGAATATATATGACCGATGTAATTGTAAATATCTGCCTGTAAATTTCTGTCGCCGGATTGTTTGGCTGCTGCAAGGGATTTTTCAAAAACAGGAAGCGACAATTCATATTCCCCCTTATCGTAGAGTGCCACTGCTTTGCTGATGGATGTGTTGTCTTGTGCAAATGCAGCAGAATTAATAATGAATGCAAGCAGTAAGGTGCGTAATAAGGTTATCATGGATATTTAATTGAGAAGGTAATGTAGCCATTAATAATGGCTAAGGCATTTTTAATTAAACAGCCGGCGCAATATTGCACCGGCTGCTGTTGCCGAATTTATTTTGAAACTGTTGGTAGGTTAATTAGTCAAATACATATTTTGCCAGCCACAATTTTTTATAATCTTCATCATTACCAATAAAGGTCACACTGTTTTCCTTTGTATCAATCATTGGCAGTAAGAAGCTACTCACATAAAATTTTTCATTGCCTAATATTTTGAAATTGTCAATGCTGTTATTCTGCAAATCAATTTTAGCAATACGTGGAAAATATTTTCCATAATAACTGATGTTTCCATTGTAAGCGTTCCAAAAACCATCATAGCCTTTAAAGCCTTTTACTTCAAGAATAGCCCAGTAAACACTTTTGCCATCTTTGGAAGCCACAAATTCCTGACCTATTGGATAGATTTCACTCTTCTTCTCTGTGTTCATTTTTTGTGTTCCGAATTGTGTTTTTAACTGGCCTGCCTTATCAAAATAAAAACAGATGATGTCTTCATAAGATTTTACCGGGTTGCCTGCACCAAAGTTTACATGATTGATTAATTGCCCTGCCACCAAATATTCTTCATTGGCAGTTACATAAAAAGTATTTATCTGAAAATTCTTTCCTTTGTATGGGTCGGCACCTTTATCAGCCGGTGCTGTTTTAAATTTTGATTTAAAATCACTCACTACGGTGGTGGTTGCAAACACAAGCTGGTTGCCGGTAAACTTCAGCAGGTGAAAATTATCCATTTTGTCATCCGCTTTCTTCATCCATCTTTCATCCTTATAATTTTGCGCCACTTTATAGCAGGGGTTGCTTATTTCCGCAGTGTAGTCATCAAACACATCATCAAAGCTGTCGTTTGATTTGGTGGAAGTGGCACAGAAATAAATGGAGCCGTTTGATTCCTGCACATTGGTAACAAGCATATTGCTGGAGGGGCTTTTAAAGTTTACTTTGTTTTTCAACTCTCCTTTGGCTGAATACAACAGGTAAGTATAAGCTGACATATCTGCTTCTTTCTTTTTTGGTGCAAATATCATCGCCACATCTCCGCTGCCAAGCTGCCTGGTATATACAAGCGATTGTGAGCCTGTAATGTCAATTGCTTTTTCAGAAACCTCAAGGCTGCTGCTGACACTTAAAATATAAAAATCATTTTTATCTTTTTTACCTTCTGTAGCTGCTATTATAAACAGGGTGCCATCCATTTCATTGTTAAACGCTGCATAGCCATAATATTTGCCATTTTCGTTTTTTGCTTTTATAGTTTCGGACGTAAGTGTTTTGTCAAATACATAGCGCTGTTTTTTATAATCCCATTTGGTATTGATGGTGGTGCTGGTAAGTTTCAGTTTCATGCTCAGCACATCCATTCCGCAGCCGCCCACATAAGCGCCAAATCTGGTTTGTGTTTTATCCGGCATTTCTGCCGCCGAAAATTTTGGTGCTGCTGTTTCTTCATTTTTTATAAACTGCAGATTTTTATCAAACAGGTAGGTTTCATAAAAAACTTCTTGCTTCTTTTTATCACCGCCAATTTTATAAGTAATAAGATAATTGCCGCCGCTGTTGTCTGTATCTGCAATAAATCCTTTGGAGGCTTTTTTAGATAATTCCTGCACTGCTTCCTGTGCAGTTGCAATATTACCTGCAAAACAAAGAGCAGTAAATAATACAACGATGTGTTTCATACAATTTGCTTTTTAAGTGATGTAAATCATCAGCACCTGCACAAAATATTTTGCCGCAGGTGCTGAAGAATAATAAATAAATATTCAGGGCGTAAAGCTTACCAGCTCTTCGGTGTAGTTAACATACAAAGCTGCATTGGCTGTTTGATTGTATTCTATATGCTTAACCATAATGTTCGCTTCATTGTACCATTCTTTATCTTCAAGGCTGTTGCTGTCATTGCCTTCAATATAGTAGCATGCTAATGTACCCATCGGAACTGTTACGTTTTCATTTAAAGCCATTACTGTAAAATCACTGTAATCTCCTGCTGCACTGCTGTATGTAACCCGCCACGTATCATTTAAAGCAGCAGGTAACTTAAACTGCAGTTGAGAAACATTATTGGTTACTGTATAGAAACCTGTTGGCGATTTGCGTATTAATCCGCTTCCGCCTGCAGCAGACAGTACCTGCCAATTTTCACCGAGCAGGGTTTGCTGACCGGTAATGGTATAGGTGATATTGGCAGATGACGTTACAGCACCACTTTCATCATAAACAGTGCGTTTGTACACCCATTTTGTTCCTGTTTTAAAATCACCTGCAGCAGGTGTTGCTTTGCTATTGTCTTTTTTGCAGGACAATGCACAAAAGATAACAATCAGTAATAACAGATTTATTTTCATAATGATTTATTTAAGTTGTGAATGGTTGATTGTTTATTTTCTTCCTCCGCCAATGCAGGCACCCAGCTTAATACCAAGGTAGCCGGCTTTTTCTTTAAGAATATTATACTCAAGCCCCAGGCGCAAATGGCCATATTCAAAACCGGTACGTACCATAAAGCCAACGCTTGATGACATGGGAATTTTTTCATCGCTGTTTTCTATATCAATACTTGCCATTGAAAAAATTCCGCCGCCGCCCCCTGCAAATGGCCTGAATTTATTATTGCTGAAATAATAATCACCAGTAGCCACATAAGAACCGAGTAATCTTACTTTTCCTTTTTGTCCGGCCGCATCAATACCTGCCAGCCCTGCACCTTCCATACGCAGGCCAACATACAACTGATCCAGCACGGCATACTTTGGTTCTATTACAAAAATCACCCCGGCCTTTGTATCACTACTTTGTGGTTTTGCAAAACCAAGGCTTACATCCACTTTGAATTTTTTAAAATTGCGGCCGCCGCTTTTTTCTGTCTGTGCCAGAGCAGACTGGATAATGATGGCGGTAAAAATGAAAGTGATAATTCTTTTCATAATAGTTTGTTTACTGATTTAAAAGGTATATACTAATCTGTGTAAAGCTAAGGACGACACTAAAAGAAAAAAATGTGAAAAAAGTAGTAGGTGGAGAGAGGCGGTAAATGGTGGAGGTTCAATGGTGAATGGGTGAATGGTGAACAGTCAAAAGTGAATAGCGAATATTGATTTGTGATTTGTGATTTGTGATTAGTGAATAATAATATAAAATAGAGACTGCCATTACCATTATATAAATAATGAAAAAGCAATAATGTATGATTTTTGGATTATAAATTTATGGTCATTTACCATTGACAATAGCCTTTTCACTATTGACAAACATTAAAGCAGGCCGGTTTTTTTCAATGCTTCTATCCGGGAGTTTACCTGCAGTTTTTCATAAATGTTTCGGATATGTGTACGTACAGTTTCTGTACTTATAAAAAGATTGTCGGCAATTTCTTTATAGCGAAATCCATGAGATAACTGTTCCAGCATTTCCTGTTCCCTTTTACTAAGGTGCTGAAAAAAATCGTTTCCATTTTCTTTTACGTGGAATGCTGCAATCACTTTCCTGGCAATTTCACTGCTGATGGGAGAGCCGCCACTGTACAATTCATTGATGGCTTCTATAATTCTTGCGGAAGTGGTACTTTTTAAAATATAACTGTTGGCGCCGGCCCTCAGCGCTTTAAAAATGGTATCCGCATCGTCATACACTGTCAATACCATAAACTGCATACGTGGATGAATGAGCTTGAGCTTGCGGATACATTCTACACCATCAATACCCGGAAGCTGGATATCAAACATGGCTATTTGTACCGGGTTAACAGAGAGTTCTTTTATTGCCGATTCGCCATTATTGAATTCAATGATATTGTTCACTTCTGTGTTAAGCCTCATTTGCTCTACGAGACAACAACGTATCTTATCATCATCTTCTACTACGGCAATTGATTTCAGCATGTGCAAATATCAATTTGTTTTTTTGATGCAGCAGTATTAAAATAGTAGTAGCCGATTTTTGAGGAGATATTTCTCCACGCCAGTTTAAAATAATTTTTAATCATATTTTGTACTTTATTCGTTTCTCAAACTTTTTACAGGGTTGGTTCTTATAGCCTGCCACACTTTGATACCGCTTGTAAATGCAGCAATCAATAACAACACCATTACCGACCAAACCATTGAAGCCGTTTCCACACCTGCATTCACTTTAAATATCAAATCAAGCAGCAGTTTTGTCAAGGCAAATCCTGCTGCACAGCCAAACAGGGAGGCTATGATAAAAATCAAAACGTACCCTTTGTTCATCAGCGACACAATATGATGTGGGCTTGCACCCACCACCCTGCGCAATGCAATTTCTTTTGTCTTCTTTAATGCCGTTAATGATACCAGTGCAAACAGTCCGGTAGCCGTAAGCAGTATACTCACCATTGCAAACCACCAGAATATTTTTGCTATGGACACGGTTGTTTTATATGACTCCGCATACATTTGATTTTGATAAAATCCTGAAAAAGGTTTTAAGGGAAAAAGCCGCTTCCACTCATCCTGCGTTTTTTTATATACCGCCGTTAACTCGTTTTGTGCGGCCTGTATAATCAGGTATTGAAATCTTTTTTCTTTTCCCAGCTTCATCGCCACCGGCTGATGCGGTGTAAAAAAACCCTGCGGTTTAAAATCCCTTATCACACCCGCCACAGCATAATCTATGCTGTCAATATGAATTATTTTACCCAATGCCTGCTTTTCATCCCATCCATACTCCGCAGCAGTTTTTTGAGTAATAAGCAATGCAGTGGTATAGTCTGCTTCCAGCCCTGTATTGAACTCCCTGCCTGCTGCCATTTTTAAATTCATTGTTTTTAAATAATCTCTTCCCACTTCGTAATAATCCAGTTCTTTCTTAATTCCTTCGGACTCAGCCACCACACTGCGGCTGTTAAAACCCAGGTGATGGCGTGTGCCTGCTATGGCTGTTACACCCGGCACATTCCGCATTGCATTGCTCATTGCGTCGAAGCTGCTGCTGTCGCTCAATGAAACCCCTATCATATTATCAATATTAAAACCAAAATTATAATTGCGCTGAAAATCTGCATTGCGGCTGAATGCAAGCCCCGCCAGCACCGTAATAACGGCAATGGATAGCTGCAAACCAAGCATCAGCCTGCTGAAGAGATTGCTGCCGCCAAACTTTACTGAACCACGAAAGATGGAAGTGGGGCTGAACCTGCTTACATAAAATGCCGGGTATGCCCCTGCCAGCAATGTGGCTGCAACCAGCATTGTTACAATAAAAATTATCAGGCCGGTATTGTGCAAATAGCTGGCCTCCAGCTTTATTCCAGAAAACATCTGGTTGAAAGTGGGTATCCACCACATATTAAAAAGTACAGACAAGGCAATAGCTGCGGCAACTATTACTGCACATTCCATCAGCAGTTGCCGGATGAGTTGTGTATGGGTGCTGCCCATTACTTTACGCATACCAATTTCCTTCAGGCGCCTGCCGGCCCTGCCTAC
>JAYWIB010000533.1:0-2255 GCA_043789265.1 Chitinophagaceae bacterium | reverse complement strand
GCAAGGCATTGCCTGTAAAGGCTCAGGCAGATTCAAACAGTTGGAAAATAAGCGGCGCTGCAAAGCTTTACAAATTAGTATATACCGTGCAGGACAGTTGGGATGCGGCTTTTAAGCATGGTGTGTACGAAATGGCCGGTACCAATTTTGAAACAGGCAAAAATTTTGTATTGAATACCTGTGGCATATTTGGTTATTTCGACGGGCTTAAAAAAATTCCTTTTGATCTTAACATAACACGGCCTGCTGCTTTTTATGCATCTACAGGGCTGGTGCCTGTAAGCAGCACAGCCAATACAGATGTATTTCGGTGCAACAATGCCGATCATTTATACGACTCACCCATCATGCTTTGTGTACCTGATACCACGCTGATGAAAATTGGAAATACTGATGTGCTGGTTTCAGTATATGCACCTAAAAAAATGGTTACTTCTAAATATGTGGCAGAAAACCTGCATGCCTTGCTGGAGGCCACTAAAAATTATCTCGGTGGAAAATTACCTGTAAATAAATATGCCTTCATTTATTATTTTAACAGTGAGCAGCCCACCGTGCAGGGGCAGGGAGCCTGGGAGCATTCCTATTCAAGTTTTTATGCGCTGCCCGAATTTCCGCAGGAAAAATTTATATCAACAATAGTGGATGTTTCTTCGCATGAATTTTTTCACGTGGTAACACCGCTTAATATCTGCTCTAAAGAAGTAAGGGAATTTAATTTTAATAAAACCATTTTATCCAAACACCTGTGGCTGTACGAGGGAAGCACAGAGTATGATGCCCATCACACGCAGGTTACGCAGGGTCTTATTACGCCGGAAGAATACCTGAAAAGACTGTCGCTCAAAATAAAAACTTCAAAAAACAATTACAATGATACGCTTGCCTTTACTGAACTGAGCCTTGGCAGTGCCGGCAAGTATGAAGATCAATATGCCAATGTGTACCAGAAGGGAGCGCTCATTGCTGCCTGTCTGGATCTTTATCTTAATAAATTATCAGGCGGCAATTATGGATTGAAAAATTTAAAACATGATTTATCAGTACGCTATGGCCCCAATAATTATTTTATTGATGATGAATTGTTTGATGAAATTACTTCACTCACTTTTCCTGAAGTAAGAATTTTTTTCAGGCGGTATGTAGAGGGGAGTGAAGCACTGCCTTATGACAGTTTTTTTGCAATGGCAGGCGTAAAGTATATTCCAGTAAGAGAAACAAACGCCATCGGACTGGGCGGCTTTTCGGCCCAGCCAAATGAACAGGGCATAATGGTGGTGGGCAGCATTGCCAAGCTTACTGAATTCGGTAAAAAAATGGGCTACCAAAAAGGCGATGAACTCATCAGCCTGAATGGTGAGGAGCTTAGTCCTGTGAGCTTTGCAGCTACTACAAAAAAGTTTCTGTCAGCAGCCAACGAGGGGGATACAGTAAGGGTTCAGGTAAAAAGAAAAAATGCTGCCGGTGAAAGCCAGGCGCTCACCCTTTCTGCACCGGCTGTAAAGTCCTTAAAAAAAGAGGAGCATGTGCTGGAAATGGATACACCCAATGAGGAACAATTTTTAATAAGAAAAGCATGGCTGAATTTGCCGTGTAAAAAATAAATGATTGCAATAAATTTTAAAATCCCGGCTGTTGCCGGGTTTTATTTTTGCATCCACATCCATTACGGGAGCGAAAGTGATCAATCAATATTAATGCAGGTTTCGCATTACCACTTTAAACTGCTTATAAATTATTTCCTTATCTTCAATCCTCAAACTGCTATCCACACATCTGCTGAAAAATTGAACGCACTAAAAGATAATCCGTATCTGTAAGTGTCTTGTTGCTCCCATACTTTTTTTGATCTGTTTTAATGTACCAAACTGCTTTGGAATGAAATTTTTTTATGCCTTATTGATTACCTGTTTTTTTTGTTTTAAAATTTATAGTCAAACTATACAGGCATCCGGCCCGCTTACATTTTGTGTGGGGCAAAATGTACAGCTTTCTGTAAATGGAGCCGCTTCAGGCTCCACATATCAATGGACAAAAGATGCAACCAATATCACGGGCAGTACGGCCAATGCTTACGCAGCCAGCGCTTTCGGCAGCTACGGAGTAATAGTAAGGCCAGGCACTAATAATATTCCTGATACATTGCCGCCGGTTACCGTTACTGTTAATCCATTGCCTGCCAATCCTGCTTTTACTTTTACCGCCAACAATCAATGCGCCAGTCTTCCTTTCAATTTTTCTATAACATCACCCGA
>JAYWIB010000532.1:0-2256 GCA_043789265.1 Chitinophagaceae bacterium | reverse complement strand
GGTATATTTTACTGTCAGCAAAATGGCAATCCGGTGGTACCACAATCCATAATTATTACCAACAGCGCCGGTTGCCGGCAGGCCCAATTTTTTAATACCGGTCAGTTTAATATTACCCACCTGCCTGCCGGTATTTATTTTTATCAGTTGCTCATTAAAAATGAATGGTTTACTGGCCGGCTTATTCGTCGCTGACGCAGGCGAAGCGCTTATTCCAGTTAAATTTTATTACTTTTGCTGCCCTTGGATAAAGCCCTGTGCTTTACCAGGTTGTTTTAGTACAATGAGTTTAATAGAAAGCATAGATAGTAACAGGCTTCCCCGCCATATCGCCATCATTATGGATGGCAATGGAAGATGGGCGCAGGAAAAAGGCGAAGATCGCCTGTTTGGTCATCTGCATGGGGTGGAAAGCGTTCGCAATATTGTGGAAGGCTGTGCTGAACTGGGCATTCAATACCTAACCCTGTATGCTTTTAGCACTGAAAACTGGGACAGGCCTGCTTATGAAGTAACAGGGCTGATGGAACTGCTGGTGGATACCATCCGCAAAGAAGTACCCACATTAAATAAGAACAATATTAAGCTGCATGTAATCGGCGATTTAAATATGCTGCCTGCATCTGCCCGTACTGCACTCACAGAAGCGCTGGATGAAACAGGCACCAACACAGGGCTAAACCTTGTAATGGCATTGAGCTACAGCAGCAGGTGGGAACTGGTGAATGCTGTAAAAAATATAGCGCTTGATGTAAAGGCAGGTGTATTACTGCCGGATAATATCAATCAGGAAACACTGCAGGGATATCTTACTACCAGTGCGTTTCCCGATCCGGAACTGATGATTAGAACAAGCGGCGAATACCGCATCAGTAATTTTTTATTATACCAACTGGCATATGCCGAGTTGTATTTTACCAATACAAGATGGCCCGATTTCCGTAAAGACAACCTGTATGAAGCCATCATCGACTTTCAGCACAGGGAAAGAAGATTTGGTAAAACGGGTGAACAGGTAAATAAAAACGAAACAACAAATTCCTGAAAGTATAATAGCAGACTTTTTTAACAGAGGCGATAAACAGCGACCAGTGTTGATGTTTAACAAATAATTTTTAATAATAGCAAGTAATTTGCCGCACGTAAAAAACCAATTGATGCAGAGGATTTACCAGAACTTTTTTATCATAGTATTTTTCTTGTTTACATGCCAAAGAGCAGGCGCCCAGGTTGATACGGCTTCACCAGTTTCTGTTAATCCCCAATTACTGGAAATATACAATACAAAAATTCCCAAAGAATATATCATTGCGGGCATTACTGTTACAGGCACCAAGGCATTTGATCCAAACCTGATTATTTCTATCTCTGGTCTTTCCGTAGGCGATAAGGTGCAGATACCGGGTACGGATGCATTTAGTAAGGCCATTACTAAACTGTGGAAACAAAATTTAATTGCCAATGTAGAAGTGCTGTTTACCAACCTTGTTGATAAAAATCTGTTTATAGAACTCGCCATTACCGAAAGGCCAAGGCTGGCCGACTTTAAATTTATTGGCGTAAAAAAAGGCGAGCAGGATGATTTGGAAACAAAAGTTGGATTGTCTAAAGACAGGGTGGTGACCGATAATATGAAGATGACTGCAA
Organism: Chitinophagaceae bacterium; assembly: GCA_043789265.1. GTDB lineage: Bacteria > Bacteroidota > Bacteroidia > Chitinophagales > Chitinophagaceae > Ferruginibacter. The sequence continues at coordinate 609 of JAYWIB010000532.1, read as the reverse complement.
TGGATGCTATCCGTAAATTTTTTGCAGACAAAGGTTACCGCAATGTACAGGTACAGGTAAAGGAAGAGCCGGCACCAGCCTTGCTAAATGCTGAACTGCTGAAGTTTTACATTACAAAAGGTAATAAGGTAAAAGTGAACTCTTTAAACTTTGCCGGTAATAACAGTATACCCGACAACAAATTAAAAAAGCAAATGAAAGGGTCAAAGGAAATGTCCCGTTTTACACTGCACCCGCCGCAAACAAGCAACCCATATGGAGACAGCAGCCATGTAAAAAGTTTTAAATCTTACTTAAACGAACTGGGCTTTCTTTCGCTTACCAAAACCAAAGAAGTAATAGATCCTTATTTTAGATTTAAACTGTTCAGCTCCTCTAAATTTAATCCGCAGAAATATACAGAGGATAAAGAGAAGCTGGTAGATTATTATAATTCACAAGGGTTCAGAGATGCTTACCTGGAGGCCGATACAGCTATTGCTAACACACAGGGCAACCTTGACCTGCACATAAAAATGAATGAAGGCAGGAAATATTATTTTGGCGATATTTCGTGGAGAGGCAATACAAAATATTCTGACTCTATACTGGCTATGCTGATGGGTATAA
>JAYWIB010000531.1:0-2258 GCA_043789265.1 Chitinophagaceae bacterium | reverse complement strand
ACAAAGGCGGCAGTGGTGGAGGTGGTGGAGCAGGCCTTACAGTAGCCGCACCCACGCCACCCGCAAAAAATGCTGCCGACGTAATTTCAATTTTCAGCGGTGCCTATGCAGACATTGCCGGCACAAATTTTTTCCCTGACTGGGGCCAGACAACGGTTGTGAGCGATACAACCGTTGCCGGTAATCTTACCAAAAAATATGCAAACATCAACTACCAGGGAATACAATTTGCAAGCCCCATTGATGCTTCAGCCATGAATACGTTGCATCTTGATTTGTGGACAGCCGACTGCACTTCGTTTGATGTGTTTTTAATCAACGAGGGCGTAGGTGAACAAAAAGTTACATTAACACCCACCTTATCAGGCTGGAATAGTTTTGACATTGCCTTGTCTCAATACACAACTGTGGCGTTGAATAATATTGGTCAGTTTAAGCTGGAAGGAAGACCAGCCGGCAGCAAGGTTTACCTGGATAATATTTATTTTTATAAGAGTACAGCACCTGTCGTTAGCATTACTTCGCCTGCGGCTAACGCCAGCTTTACCGCACCGGCAAGTATACCAATAACTGCCACTGCCACCGCAAATAACAGTGGCACTATCAGCAAAATAGAATTTTTTATTGATGGCAATAAGGTGGGAGACGACCTTACGGCTCCATATAGTTATACGGCCACCAATGTATTGGGCGGTACCCATGCAATAACAGCGGTTGCTACAGATAACACATCGCAAACGGCTGTATCTGCAGCCGTTACTATCAATGTGGATGGACCGGGTGGTGATGGCTATTGCGGACAGTCAGTGAATGGTGACTATCAATACAGGGCCGAAACCGATGCTGCCGGCATTGTTACATTTACCATGCATCCTCTGGCTCCCATTGCAGGAAGCCAGTATGCCATTATCAATATTAAAGAAGGCTCCGGTGGTTTTGCAGGTTACGGCATCACGGCCATTGGTCCTGATTTTACATTCAGCAAAGCCATTGCCGATGGCACACCTATTCAGTTTTACTTTACTTACCAGGTGCCTGCAGGTGGTGAAAGAAACTCAAGTTTAAATCCACAAAGTTATACAGTGGGTGCTAATTGCACAGGCCTTACGGGCATTCCCACAATAAGCCTTACAAGCCCCGCAGACAATGCAAGCTATACGGAACCGGCCAGCATCAGCTTTACTACCACTGCCGCAGACAATGATGGTACAGTAAGCAAAGTAGAGTTTTATGCAGGCACGGTTTTAATAGGCACAGATAATACTGCACCATTTAGTTTTGACTGGACAAATGTACCAGCGGGCAACTATAACATTGCAGCAAAGGTTACCGACAACGCCAATCTTTCTACCTATTCCAAACTGCTGAGGGTAACTGTAAATATTAATAACGCTATGGGCTTTTGTGGTACAGTGGCCAACGGAGATTATGCTTACCGTTTTGAAACAGTGGGTGCCAATACCATTTTTACTTTTCATCCGCTGGCACCTATTGCCGGAAGCAACAATGCCATCATTTATATAAATGGCACAGGCACCACCATGACGCCGGTGGGTGCAGACTTCAGGTACACACAATCGTTTGCAAATGGAACACCACTTAGTATTTATTTTACATACAATACACCCATAGAAGGTGGTGAAAGAAATTCATCTGCCACACCACACAGTTATACAACAGGTATACCGTGCAACCTTGTAGTGGTGCCGGTAACACTAATAAGTTTTGATGCCGCTAAAAAAACAGATGGCACAGTACAGGTTAGCTGGGTTACTGATAATGAACTAAACAATCAATATTTCCTTATAGAAAGAAGCGCTGATGGCAGATATTTCAGCCAGCTTGCCAAAGTGAACGCCACAAACAATGCCGCAGGCGCACGCTACAGCATCAGCGACCGCCAGGTGGTGAGCGGATACAATTATTACCGCCTTACACAGGTAGACATGGACGGCAGGAAAAAAGTATACTATGTAAAGATTGTAAACATCAGTACAAAAAATGGCACCATTAATATTTACCCCAACCCTGTTACCACAAACCAGATAAATATAAAAATACCTGGTGCGGTCAACAGCAGGCTGAATGTGCAGCTTATTAATATGCAGGGCAAAATAGTTTATGCAGGCATCGCCATCCTGCAGGGAGATGCAGCCCAATTGAGATTAAATAACAAGCCATCACCCGGACTGTATCAGTTAAAAGTGGGTGAACAAAAATCTGTAAAGATTATAGTGAACTGATAACCCGGACAAAAA
>JAYWIB010000530.1:0-2259 GCA_043789265.1 Chitinophagaceae bacterium | reverse complement strand
GCAGGGTATTTATCCTGTGCTTAATTTTAAAGAGTTGAATGATTTTGATTTTGGGATTTCGCCCTGAAACGACGGCGAGTGCTGCAAGCCTGCACACAGGACTATTGCAGACACATCGCCTGGGAAATTTTTGATTAGGAGAGACTTGCTCCGGAAGGAGTGGTGTCCACCAAATGGGAAGATTTCAACTATATAAGAGAACATGAAATTTTGGTGGCGGGACAAACAGACTGGAAAGTGATTGATCAACTGCCCATAGGTTCTAAACTCCAAACCACCACTTATCTTGACGGGCTTGGAAGGTCTGTACAAAAAATAAGCCGTGAAACAGCACTTCAGGATCCTGCACAGCCCGGAAACCTTTGGGGAGATGTGGTGCAGTTTACAAAATTTGATGCAATGGGTAGGCAGGATAAGCAATACCTGCCATATACCACTACCACTGAGTCGGGAAAATATAAAACCACTGCCTTAAGCGAGCAGCCCCAGTATTATACGACAAAATACAATGAAACTGCTCCTTACAGCCGGGTGTCATTGTATGATAACAGTCCTTTGAACCGGGCATTAAAAGTGAATGACCCAGGCACGGCTTGGACAAGCAGTGCAGGCAGCCAAACGGAATATGAACTGAATGACGTAATAGATAATGTGCAGAATTTTAAAATTGGTTACAACTCAACCGACCTTCCGGTGAGCCAGGGTGCATATGCTCCCAAAACACTGTTTAAAACCATTTACAAAGATGAAAACGGCAAACAGGTAATTGACTACACAAATTTTAATGGACAATTGGTTTTGAAAAAAGTGCAGTTGGATGATGTGCCTGCCGATGCTTACACAGGGTGGATATGTACTTACAGTGTATTTGACGATTTTGAACAACTTCGTTTTCGTATGCAGCCCGAGGCGGTAAAATGGATGGCCGCCAATAACTGGAACCTGGCTGCTGCCAACGGGCAAACCGTGGTAAACGAATGGTGTTTCCGCTATGAATATGATGACCAGGGAAGAACTGTGCTGAAAAAAGCCCCAGGTGCTAAAGAGCTTTACATGATGTATGACATCCGTGACAGGGTGGTATTTATGCAGGACGGAAATCAGCGCCTGAAATCGCCGCCTGAATGGACAGCCAACTTGTATGATGATCTGGACAGGGTAGTTATTACCACACTGTATCGAACCACCAAAACAACCACCAGTCTTCAGGCAGATATTGACAATGCAGCCACCAGCACGGCAGTGTCAGTAACAAACGCCGGCACTGCAATAACAGATCTTGTGGTGAACAACAGGGTGGCCGGTGTTATTACATACGCTGCCACTAACAGCATCGAATTTGGGGCTGATGCCACTGGTAATTTTGAATCCCTTACCGGGGATGATTTTACTGCACAAATTGACCCCGCTGCTGTAAACCCTTCTGTTACTGTAAATGTGACCACTTACAGGTATTAGAGTCTTACGGAGCCATGAATGTTGGCGATGGAGTACATGATGCAACTTCAAAAGCTGGACAGAAAGTATATAACAAAGTACATAAGGCAATTAATAAGTTACCTGCTGCCAATACAGAGAGTAAAGGGGAGGTAGTTGCCCAGGAAACTGCTACAGATAGAACCTACTATTATCGAACTAAAGAAAAAGACATTCCATTTTTTAAACTCATATTTACTCCTGAATAGCTAACGTCATGAAATTTTTTATTATTATAATAGTATTTTTTGCTGCGTTTTCATGTGCAACAAATTCTAAGAACAGTACTCATAGCAGAATAGCAAAACAAATTATTGTGCGTACAGATACTTTAAGAGAACATTATGTGTTTTCAACTATAAAAAGTAACGGAGATAGCGATATAGTACTTGCTGAAAGGGATACGATGAAAAATTGTATGCCGTTTAAAAAATATATTATTCAAGACAGTATAACGACTACTACTTTTTTAAAATCGGGTAGTAAATACGATATAGTTGGTCTTTACCTAAAGTCTATTAACGATGTTAAAATCCGAAAAGATGATGAGTTGATAAAAATAATTTGGAATTGTAATTGTTTTACTGATAAGTAACTCTGAAATGAATAAATATAAAAGCCCGGCGACGCCGGGCTTTTATATTTTACACCAGTAAATATTTTTTACGAAGCCATCAGTTGCAATTCCTTCCGGAGCAAGTCTCTCATCTCTTAATTTTTCACAGGCGATGACTCTGCGCTGGGCGTGTGAGTTAGCCGCAGGTCTCGCCGCATTATGGAAAC
>JAYWIB010000529.1:0-2260 GCA_043789265.1 Chitinophagaceae bacterium | reverse complement strand
TTGCAGCAGAGCGGGGCATCCAAAATTTTTTATCGCCGGAATTCCGCAAAAAACCACCAGCTTTTTATAACTGTTGGTTTTACGATTTTTATTTTATTGGTTCATGCTGGTTGTTGGTACGCCCTTACTCATTGCCTGCCCTGCATATACAACAACGGCTAAGAGTGGGCTTCGGACTTTTTTAACGAGATACCAACAACGGCAAAAATGTCCTTTGGCGCTGCTCATTGCCGGGCAAAGAGACATTGCAGGAAATGTGGTGTTGTTATCTAATCTGTACATACTCATAAATTATAACGATACAGCGTTGGAGCTATATGTGCATAGTGTGTATATTTGAAAAAGGTGATTTTTTTTATGCCTTAATAAACAGTTATTCAAAAAAAACAATCCAAAAAAAGGCGGCTCATGTTGAGAAAAATCTTTTTGCTGACTATTGTAAGTTTTATTTTTCCACTGTTGATTTATTCACAATATTCAAAACCTGTAGCAGATTTTTCGTCAGTAGACAGTTTTTCAAAGACAATTAAATATAACAACAATGTTTATGAGTTGACGACGGGTTTGACCAAACAATATCAAGCGCCATTATTAAAAGCGAGGGTAATTTTTAAATGGATTACAGAAAACATTGATTACGATTATAAGTTATTCAATAAGTATTATTACCAGAACAAAGATTATTACACTTATACATGCAGGGAGGACGAAGATTGCGAAGAAAAAAGGATTGCATGGGAAACCAAATATATAAATAAGGTGTTAAGCAGAAAAAAAGCTGTCTGCATGGGTTATGCAATGCTGTTTAAAAAAATGTGCGATATAGCCGGGCTTAAATCCGAAATGATAACCGGTTATGTTAGAACAGAGTATTACCAGGTGGGTACTGCCGGAACGCTTAATCATGCATGGAATACAATTTGGCTTAACGGTTCCTGTCATTTATTGGATGCAACATGGGCTGCCGGGGGTTGTTCAAAAGACAGTGATGGAAAACTCCTGGATTATCATAAAAAATTCAACGAATATTATTGGCTTACACCTCCCGGAGATTTTGTCAGGAATCACTATCCTGAAAACAACGAATGGGTCTTGCTTTCTAATTATACCAAAGACAGTTTTTCTGCGAATCCATACTACTCATATCATGTGCTAAATGATTTAAAATTATAGAATAATTAATTTAAGCCGCATATGCGGTCAGTTCTTTGAATGTCTGTGTTTTCATTTTAACCACTCTTAGCATAATTGCTTTAAAAATTCCTTGTTCAGTATTTCTTCGGTTAGTTCGGAAGCAATATTCATCAAGGTATTTTTGATAATGCTTGTCACTGCATTGATGATGAATACCCCTTAGCCAGCCTTTCATGTTCATTATTTGCTGATGTACTACGGGAAAAGCTTTTCCTTTATCGCTTTTTCTTTGTTTTGCTTTTGGAAACTTCTCTTTGAGCTTATCGTAACTCGGGTACTCATCGGTAACAACTTTTGCTTCGCAGGATACTTTTGATTCTATGATTGGGTAAAGCGTCTCTTTCTTGTAATTGGAGATTTTTTGGCAATAAACCCTTCCCGTTTTATTGTCATTTCTCACTTCTACCAGGATTAGCGTCTTTTTCTTTTTACCATCAGAACGGCCTGGCTTTCCAGCTTCTGGTCCGCCAGTAACATATTCATCAATATGTACCTCGCCGGTTAAGGGATGTTTACCACTGGATTGCATTACCTGCTGTAGTTTGCAATGAAACAACCATGCTGTTGGCTGACTTATTCCAATTTCTTTTGCCAATTCGTAAGAAGAAATTCCTTTCTTTTTACAATAGCGGAATACACCATAAAATGCTTTCAGCAAATTAAATTTGAGGTTATGAAAAATGGTATGGGCTGTTGCTGATTCATCGTAGCGACAACCCTTGCATCTTCTGGCAAAGGGATGGTAGCCTTTTGTATAATCACTGCAACTGCACTTTCGACAGTGGTACCCATCTTGCCATTTTAAATCAGCAAGGAACGAAAGGCAGTCATTGACATCAGTAAAACGCTTTTGAAATTCAAATGCGCTAAGAGTTGAAAACATAACTAAATAATTTAGAACTAAATTACTAACTTATTTAGACATTTCAAAGAACTATTGTATCTATGCGGTCAATCTTTATTAACCTAAAAAATTAATTGAGCGGTCATGATTGAAGATTCCTTTGGAAGAGTACATGATTACCTGCGGATATCGCTTACCGATAATTGCAACTTTCGCTGCTTT
>JAYWIB010000528.1:0-2261 GCA_043789265.1 Chitinophagaceae bacterium | reverse complement strand
CCGGTAATAGTAACCAGTGTACCTGACGGTCCGGATGCAGGAGCAAAAGAAGTGATAACGGCAGTGGGCACGCAGGGTGTAACAGTAAGTACTGAAATTGAATTTGAATTGGCAGAGGTTCCACATGCATTGGTTGCCCTTACAACATAATTGTATGTTCTGTTGGTAGCAAGGCCGGTGGCTTCAAAGAAAATATCCGCCGAAGGCTCATTTAAATATCCATATCCTAAAGTAATATTATCAATGTACACTCTTTTTGTTGCAGCGGTTGTATTGAAATTTGTATAAATTCCAAAATATGCAGAAGTAGAAAACGTAGCATCTGATAAGGTACCTGCGCTTGTTGCAGGTATTGAAGCATATGTAAACCCGGTAGAATAAAACAATTCAAATAAACCAGCAGCAGTTCTTGTAACTCTTATATTTAAACCATCTGTTAACGCTGTCGCATTAAAATCAGGACTGAAAGGAAATGCTCCGATTCTAAATTTTGTAGTTCCTGTACTTCTCCACAATTCAATTTGATCTGGACTTCCATTATTTCCTATTCTTAAATAATAACCATTAAAATTTGCAATAGTAATATCACCTGAAAATGTAGCGTCAGACATCAATACCACACCAAAAAAGTTTACTGAACTGGGGCTGTAGTTGGTACTTCCTAAAGAAAATTTCCATTCTCCGGCTTCGGTTGAGGGAGTGTACAATGCAGATAATGTTGCTAAACTTGTGGAGCCAACATAAGATAAATCAGTTGTGGCAGTACCGTTGGGTAAAGGCGTTGCAGTTTGCATACCATAGCTGCCTGCATCTCCACTCCAAACAGGGTTTGCATTAAAATTATTATCAGCAAAGTCATCCGTCATAATATCTACCAGGTAGCCTGTAGCGCCGAACACTGCTCCCCAATTTGCTATAAAACCATTGTTGGTAATTACTGTAGCAGCACTTGCAACAGGTACTGCCGGCACAGCACCGGTAGTAATGGCGAGCGTAGCTGAATTGGTACCTGCACATGCGTTTGATGGCGTAACTGTGATATTACCAGAGGAACCTCCCGCAGTTACAGTAATGGAAGTAGTGCCTGCACCTGCACTAACCGTCCAGCCTACTGGCACTGCCCATGTATATGTGGTAGCTCCGGCCACTGCATTTACTGTATAAGTTAATCCTGCGGTGCCTGCACATGGAGTTTGATTGTTATTGGTGGCGGTGGCTGTTGTAAATGTGGGAGTGGCAGGTATATTATCCACTGCTACCGATACACCATTTGAATTAATAGTACATCCAGAAGATGTTACAATTGCAGTATATGTTTTAGTACTGGTGGGAGAGATAGTAAGAGGATTGGTGGTGCCAACAGTTGTTGACCCATCACTCCAGGAATATCCCGTAGGTGCAGATGCTCTATTAGCGGTAAAAATTATTTGTGGCCTTAATGTTAAGGGGCCATTATTTCCAGTGGGTGTTGATATGCTGCATGTGCTGGTTCCCGTAATAGAAGTTCTGTTAAAGGAAACGCAAGAATTAAACACAGTGTTATCAGCTAATACTGTATTACTAACTGTAGCTGTACTTGCAGTATTATCCCAACAAAACTGGATAACAACATTTGAAGTTCCATCCCACAAGAAAGGAGTTGCGCTAATGTTAAATGAATTTAAGCCAATTACAGGAGTATAAGACCCTGCTGAAAAAACAGTAGTAAACGTTGGGGTAAGTAAAGTTGCTATTAGGGCATTTGCCGCTGTGGCACCAATATTTATTGTAAAATTCTGGCGTGCCGGTGTAGTGCCGCTCGTTACCGTTAATCCCAAACCCGTAATATTTCCTGCAGAAAAACCGGCTGCCTGTAATTCAGTTGCCAGATACAAAATTTGTAATTTATTATTGGCCCAATTACTATAAAATGGATTAGAATATCCACTGGCACTGCTTACACCTGCTCCGATAGTGCTATTGCCTGCTTTTTGCAATAAAACATTAAGAGTAACCGGACTACCCAAGCAAACGGAGCTTGCTGAAACTGTTGCTGTAGCAGTGGCTCCGTTTAATGGCTCATCTGTGTATCCAGTGCCATTTAAAATCCTGGTGGCAAAACCATCTGTTACGGTTACCGACCATGCAACAGTGGCAGTAACGGGGCTGGGCACAGGTATGGATCCTGTCCAGTTAGAAGTTCCGGTAAAAGTACCACCTGTCATGGTAATGGCTGTTTGTGCCGTACCATTAAAACTGTAATTGAGTGTAACAGATACTAT
>JAYWIB010000527.1:0-2263 GCA_043789265.1 Chitinophagaceae bacterium | reverse complement strand
TTAAAAAAACTGAAAACGAACATACTGCGATGAATAATAAGCCCGGGATTGTTTTTGATGATTTTGCAAAGATTGATTTAAAGACAGGAACAATTGTATCTGCTGAAAAGGTGGAAAAGGCAGATAAATTATTAAAGCTTCAAATTGATTTGGGCACTGAAATTAGAACGATAGTAAGCGGTATAGCCCTGCATTACGAGCCTGTAGCCATCATTGGCAAACAGGTAACGGTGGTAACAAATCTTGCACCCCGTAAAATGCGTGGCATAGAAAGCAATGGCATGATACTAATGGCAGAAGACAAATCTGGCAAACTGCATTTTATACATCCTGAGTCAGTGATTGACAATGGCAGTAGTGTAAGTTAGCGGCTGCTTATTGCTCATTGGGCCGCTCTCTGTATATCCAGTCTTTTTCTTTAGCATCCCCCGCAGCAATAATCAGCGCTGTGGCAAACAGCAGTACAATCTGTATGATAAAACTATAATGTGCATACTCATGAAAAAGCCTGAGCCATTCATTTTTCTTGGCAAATGCATCCAGTAAAGCTACTATCAACGAAGCAAGACATATACTACTGCCAGCTAATAATAAAGCCATTGCCACTGTTCTTAAATATTTTTTTGTGCTAAACGGAATTTTTTTGTGGAGGTAATAATATCCTGCAAAAAAAACGAGGTAAGGAGTGATAACTATAAAAAATTGATACAGCACACCTGTACCAGGTATGGCAGATATGCTGATGGAAAAAAATTTCAGCAGGAAAAATAAAATAATCAGCACTATCAGCAGGCCAACTATGCTGCCTAAAAACAAGGCTGTGAGCCAAAAATATTTATTGAATTTATCCATTCAGTTGTTTTTGCATTAACATGCAAAAGTAATTACATAACCGGCATTTAAATTCAGCCACCTGCGTACTAAAAAAAATCCCATCGCATATGCGATGGGATAGAATAGAATTTAATTATAAAATTATTCAGCTTCCGGTTCTGCAGGTGCAGCCGTTTCGGGTGCTGCCGTTTCCGGTGCAGCAGCAGGTGCTTCTTCTTTAGATGCAGCAGGCGCAGCAGCAGAGGCCGCAGCAGCATTGCCATCCATCTTAGCTTTTAATCCGGCAAGTACGCCTAAATCGCCGAGCGTAGATTTCTCTACTTTGCTCTGCAGATTTTTTACTGCCTTTTTGGTTACCTCAGCATCCGCTTTCTTTTCTTTAAACTCAGCCTGTTTTACTTCTTCAATGGCCTGCTCCCAAAGACGGGTATGGCTCAGTACTATGCGTTTGTCGTTGCGGTCAAATTCAATTACCATGAACTGTGCAATTTCATCAGCACCTACACTCTTACCATCTTCCTTAGCCAGGTGACGGTTAGGTGCAAAGCCCTCTAAGCCGTATGGCAACTGCACTACAGCGCCTTTGTCATCCTTTTTAATAACAGTACCCTCGTGTACGCTGCCTACATGGAAAGTACTTTCGAGTGAATTCCATGGATCTTCTTCAATTTGCTTGTGACCCAACTGCAGTTTGCGGCCATCTTTATCAATGTTCATTATTACCACATCAATATTGTTGGCCACTTTGGTGTATTCGTTCGGGTTGTTAAAGCGCTTTAACCAGCTCAGGTCGCTGATATGTATCATACCGCCAATGCCGGTTGCCAGCTCAATAAACACACCATAAGGGGTAATATTTTTTACCACGCCTGTGTGCCTGCTTCCTTCGGGGAACTTAGTTTCAATATCGCTCCATGGGTCGCCTGTCATTTGCTTAATAGACAAACTCATTTTACGGGTATCCTTATCCAGTGTTACCACTTTTGCTTCGTACTCATCATTCAGTTTAAAGAACTCTTTTGCATTTACCGGCGTATTGGCCCAGGTAATTTCACTTACGTGTACCAGTCCTTCCACACCTGGCATTATTTCCAGAAATGCGCCATAGTCTTCAATATTTACCACTTTACCTTTTACCACTTCACCTTCTTTAATTGTTTCTGAAAGTGTATCCCACGGATGAGGTGTAAGTTGTTTAAGGCCGAGGCTGATGCGTTTTTTATCATCATCAAAATCAAGTACCACCACATTCAGTTTCTGATCCATCTTCAACACTTCGGTTGGATGATTGATACGGCCCCATGAAATATCAGTGATATACAATAAGCCATCTAATCCGCCAAGATCCAGGAATGCACCAAAGTCAGTGATATTTTTGATAGTACCTTCCAGTACCTGGCCTTTCTCCAGCTTACCAATAATTTCTGCT
>JAYWIB010000526.1:0-2263 GCA_043789265.1 Chitinophagaceae bacterium | reverse complement strand
AGATGGGTATGGAAGCCTTTATCAATCTGAACTCCAGCATTATCGGCGAATCTGTTACTGATATAAATACGGGCATACTTCAGCAAAAAACAATGAGCATGGATGGAACCGGCACTGCAGAAATGATGGGACAAACCATACCGGTTACTGCCAAAATAGTGGCTGATACAAAAGTGGTAAACAGGTAGTGCCAATTGTACCAGTATTTAATCATCCAAAATTTAATTGCAGTCCGTCAGACTTTCATAAAAAAGATGGTATAAGTATAATATTTTTTTACAAAATTAAGCAGCTTACTTTTTCATTTGCAACCAACGAAAACCTGCTGCCACCAAAATACTGATGGCACCCATCATCCACCAAAGATTTGCAAAGCCTGCCCTGTTTGCAATAAAAGCACCCGAGCTGCTTCCAATTACCTGAGCCGCACTCCACCCCATTGTATACAAGGCGGCATATTGGCCACGGTTGGTTTCGGTACTTCGTGAAATATAATATGTATTCATAAATGGCATACTGATCATTTCGCCTGCGGTTACTATTAGTGTAGACAACACTGCAATGAGCAACCCCGGCAACAGCGGCATATTTAAAATAAAAAAGGAGAAAGCCATTAATACTGATCCATAAGCAGCCAGTATTAAATAAGGCCGCCTGCCTTCCAGTTTGTATACAATCACCATTTCTACCAATGCTATTACCACACCGTTCAGTGCCATCACAATCCCAATCCAAAATTCATTGAGGTGCAGTCCTTCTTTAAAAAACAAAGGCACTGTAACAAACAGCTGAAAAAAACAAATGGCAAAAAGTGTAAGCAATAAAATAAAAATTAAATAGGTGCGGTCGCTGTAGGGCGAACCATTTTTTGCATGCGCTTCTTTATTCTTTACCTGCTGCCGCTGCTCCTGCAGGCTAACTTTTGGCAGCAGCATTGCCAGCAGCAAAGCGCCACTAATATTGGTAAGCCCATCTACCCAAAACAATAAATGATAATTGATGGAAGCAAGTATACCGCCCAGTGCACTGCCCACGCCCCAAGCAATATTGATGGCAAAGCGAATGAGCGAAAAAGATTGTGTTCTGTTTTGCGGACTGCTGTAATGCGCTATGGCAGTGGCATTGGCCGGCCGGAAAGATTCATTAACCATACTCAGAAAAAAAGTGCAGATGCAGATGGCTTCATAAGTTTTCATTTGCCCCAGCAAAATAAATAAGATACCGCCTGCGATGAGGGAAAACAATTGTGTATAATAAAAACCAAAACGGTCACTTATTTTACCACCCAAAAAAGCCCCCGCCACCGAACCAAGCCCATACACAGCCACCACCAGCCCGCCCTGCCGGGTACTAAAGCCAATGTGCTTTATGTACAGCGTCATAAAGGGAAGCACCATGGTGCCGCAGCGGTTGATAAACATTACCAGCGCCAGCAGCCACATACGGCGGCTCAATCCGGAATAAGCATTTTTATATAATGAAACAGCAGTAAGCAGCATACAATGATATGCATGCAATTTGCAGAAGTTTATCGAAAATGCGTGCAACCAGGTTTTCGATGTCAGATAAAATTATTCAGATGATTTCAACTTAGGCGCCTTTTTATTTTTTCCGCAAGATTTTATTGTAAACTTTTCTTTACAAGTGGTGCCAGCAGTGCCGCCCATTTTGCATATTCCTTTCCGGAAGGATGCAGCCCATCTGTTGCAGTTAATGAAGGATCATTTGCAGCAAGCCTTGTGGATGAAGTAATGTCAATGTATTGTATTCCTGTGTTTGTTGTAATCTCTTTATTGATTTCATTAAACGCATCTATTTCTTTAGCAATGAATGCAGCATTGCTGCCATTGCCAAAAGGCGTTACACTGTAATCGGGAATGGAAAGTACAAACATACGCCCTTTGTTGTTACCGGCATATGCAATTGCTTTATTTAGTAAGCTGGTAAACTCTTCGGTGTACTGTGATCTACTCAGCCCCTGGTACTGGTTATTTACTCCTATCAGTAAGGTTACAATATCATACTTAATTTGTGATGGTGCCGTATTATTGATGGCACGCAAAAGATCAGCAGTTGTCCATCCGGTACGGGCAATTACTTCGGGAGCAAAAAAATGAATGCCTTCCTGTTTTAACAATGCGGCTGTTTGCACCGGATACCGATCGCTTTCCGACACCGACTCTCCGATAGTATATGAATCGCCGAGCGCCAGGTATGCATATGTATTGTTTGAAACAGTATCTTTTACAATCGCCGTATCTGT
>JAYWIB010000525.1:0-2265 GCA_043789265.1 Chitinophagaceae bacterium | reverse complement strand
TTTCAATGTGGGTACTGTACGCCGGGGCAGATCTGTTCTTCCGTAGCACTTTTAGAGGAAGCTAAGAATGGCGATGCCAGTTATGTAACAGAAAATTTTAAGAACATTAAAAAGAACCTCAAACTTTCTGAAGAAGAGATCAGGGAAAGAATGTCTGGCAACATTTGTCGTTGCGGTGCATATAACAATATCGTGCAGGCTTTTAAAGAAGTGCATTCAGGCGATGATAAAATGCCTACCTGGGAGTTTGCTACTCAGGAACAAATGCAACGGGCAAAAAAAGCATAGCCCCTGTTATGGATCTGTAGAATTTACATTTTTAAATTAATAAACATGAGACCATTCACTTTTACAAGTGCAGCAAATACAGGGCAAGCCCTTGGTGCCGTTAAGGAGAACTCAAAATACCTCGCCGGCGGAACCAACCTGGTAGATCTGATGAAGGAAGATGTGGAACGCCCCGAACAATTAATTTACATCAGCGGGCTTGAGTATAATAAAATAACCAGCAATGCAAATGGCGGGCTGACCCTCGGTGCAATGCTGAGTAATGCAGAAACAGCCAACCACCCCGAAGTTCGCAAAAATTATCCGTTGCTTTCCATGGCTATGCTTTCTGCTGCCACTGCCCAAATAAGGAATATGGCCAGCAACGGTGGAAATTTATTACAACGTACCCGTTGCCCTTATTTTTTTGAGGTATCAATGCCTTGCAATAAAAGGGAGCCGGGTAGCGGCTGTGGTGCAAAAGATGGTATGAACGCCGTGCATGCTATTTTCGGATATAGTGAAAAGTGTATTGCCGTGCACCCGTCGGATATGTGTGTGGCATTGGCCGCAATGGAGGCAAGTGTAGAAGTGCAGCAACCTGGCGGTGGTTCACGCATGATCGCCTTCACTGATTTCCACCGTTTGCCGGGCAACCAGCCAGAGAAAGATACCAATCTTCAACTGGGAGAATTGATCAGTGCTATCCATCTTCCGAAATCAATATTTGCTGATCATTATTATTATCTAAAAATTCGTGAGCGCTCCAGCTATGCATTTGCTTTGCTTTCCGTTGCAGCAGGGCTTCAGTTAAATAATGGTGTCATCAGCAAGGCAGGATTAGCCATGGGTGGTGTGGCACACAAGCCGTGGAAACTTATCAAAGCAGAAGCTTTCCTTGCTGGCAAAAAGCCCACGCAGGCAAATTTTGAAGCAGCGGCCAAGCTGGAAATGATTGATGCAAAACCATTCAAGGAAAATAAGTACAAAGTAGAAATGGGAACCAGAGCCATTGTGCGGGCCCTTACGCAAGCGTTCGAAAGAGAAGCATAATTGAAGAAACCTGTAAAAAATATTTTACGATGAACACATTAAATGAATCGGCTACCGGTAATGCAATAGACAGGGTGGAAGGCCACCTCAAAGTAATGGGGATGGCAAAGTATGCTTCCGAATTTCCTATAAAAGATAAGGTATACGCCCAAGGGCTAAACAGCACCATTGCAAAAGGTGAGATCGTTTCCATAGACACTTCGGAAGCGGAAAAACTCCCCGGCGTTTTAAAGATTATTACTTACAAAAATGCGGAAAAACTAAAGGCATTCGATAAAGAGATGCCCGAGATATCTACCACCAGTATTGCGCCGGTATTGCAAACAAACAAGGTGCATTTCTATGGAGAATATGTGGGCATGGTAGTGGCTGAAACTTTTGAGCAGGCGCAATATGCTGCCAGGCTTGTAAAATTTACCTATAAAAAAGATGCAAACCCAGCCATTCATTTAGACAAATTACGGGCAAAGGCTTACAAGCCGAATGAAAAATCTGATTATTCCCGTGGCGACCTTCAAGCTGGACTGGCAGCGGCAGACGAGAAAATAGAAGTCACCTATAACACACCCATAGAGCACCATCATCCCATGGAACTGCATGCAGTTATTGCCAGCTGGGATAATGGCAAAGTGACGGCATATGCAAGCCAGCAAATTGTAAACGATGCTACTATTGCTATCTCAGATACTTTTCAAATACCGAAAAAAAATGTGAGGGTTGTGGCAGCATATGTGGGCGGTGGTTTTGGTTCTAAATTAAATGTAGAGCGCCATGTGATCATGGCCGTAATGGCTGCAAAAATGGTGGGTAAGCCCGTACAGGTTACCGTTACCAGGCAACAGATGTTTACCAATACCGGCCTTCGCCAGCACAATGAGCAGAAGATGAAAGTGGGCGCCAAAAAAGATGGAACGCTTACTGCACTATCACACGAAACGCTTTCGC
>JAYWIB010000524.1:0-2265 GCA_043789265.1 Chitinophagaceae bacterium | reverse complement strand
TCTCTATTATTACAGCATGGCTTTTAATCGCTTTCTTTATACTTATACTTCCTGCAAATGTTTACGCAGCCGTCAAACATATTGATTATCAAAAAGGAAGTTTTAACGGCAATGGCTTAACTTATTTGTGGTTTAGAATCCCATTACAAATTCTCTTTATTGTTTGGACATATCTTTCAACAATTAAGCACTGACAAAAAGCCTGAACAGCCAATTGGATTTCATGTTTGCTATTCCCAGCCACGTCTCTTAATTTTCAGCCACGTTTCTTTGCCCGGCAATAAGCATGGCCAAAGGATGTGGTGCCGAATGCAAGATAAGCTGGTGGTTTTATAATGTTATCTCATATTATTTTTGGAGTATTCCAGTAAAACTAATCACTTTAGGGAAATGGAAAATACGACTTTACAAAAAATGAAAAGTAACTGCCGCAACGTCCTCAGCTCCACTCATGGCTCATTGAGAGACGTTGCTTGAAAGAAAGTCCTGCATTCATTTTTAATAACTGCGGACGTTCGTATCGGAGTTTGGTCATTTGGTTTAGTTTTTTAATTTTTTGTTACGGGCATTTAATATTTGGTCATCATCGTTGTGAACTTGTTCTGTTGTTCTTTTCTTTCAGTGAAAGGAAAGAATAATCTCACTTGTACTTTTATTTCTTTGGTCATCTTTTCTCAACTTTTGTTTTGCGACGGGTTTCACCCATCGCTATGATATGCCGCCCTTTCAGGGCTATACGTTGATGTTAGCACAACCGCATTGCTCAATAGTGATATACAGTATCCCGATAGCTATCCTTCTTCCGCAGCAAGTCTCTCAATTTTTAATTTTTCACAGGCGATGACTCTGCCGGGCGTGTGCGTTAGCTGCAGGTCTCGCCGAACTATGGAAACCCATTACCTTTTTGATTTTGTAATTTCGCCCTGAAACAACGGCGAGTGCTGCAAGCCTGCACACATGGCTATTGCAGACACAACGCCTGAGAAATATTTGATTAGGAGAGACTTGGTCCGGAAGGAATAACATTGAAATATAATACTGCCATTCCTTCTATTTAAAGAATATAAAGCACAAACGGACGCTTGCGCCAAATGAAGGAAATGGAAAATATGGTTTTTACAAATAATAGAAAGGGCTACATTTTATTGTGTCTCTGAAAATGCAATATTATGTTCAGTTAAAAAATCTTTTATTTGATCAACATGGATACATAATCCCACATTTAAAAAAGGAAAGTTTGAAACTTTACTCTTTTTTCCATCATTCACTATTTCTCTATCCTTAATGTCAAATCCCAGATGCAAGTGGTTTGTAGCGTACTGCATTCCATAAATAGTTCCATCAGTATCAAAAAGTGGTCCCCCGCTTTGTCCTTTCAAGCCTGGTGTACTCATTTCTATGCCAATAATTTTACTATTCGCATCTCCTAAAAATCTTGTAATAATTCCATCTAAAGGAAATGTTGGTGAAGCATCAATCCCTTCAATGGTCCAATCAATATCGTCTTTTAAATTATCATATTTAAAATTATTGAACTCAGGAAAAGGAAATCCAATTCGGCATAAGTACTTTCCCTGTTTTATATTTTTGCTGTCTTTAATAAAAGAGGCATGAGAAGTATATAGTTTCTTAGTAAAGCCTTTAAATTCTAAAATTGCTAAGTCCAATGTGGAATGGGCATGACCAACAATTTGGTCAATCTTGTCAAAACAATTGACAAAATTGTTTTTTAACTGAACCGTGGTTTCATTGGTGTATTTATATTTTAGTTCAAGTGCTTTTAGGTGTGTTTTAAATTTACCATCTTTTAATATTTTTTCTTTTTCCTCTTTAAACTTAATAAATGTTTGATTTAAGCTATCAGCGGTTGGTATTAAATTAAGAACATGTTTGCAAGTGAGTGCAACTCCATCATCATTCACAAAAAAAAGAGTTGAAGTTCCGGGCAACACAAGTCCTCCGTAACTTCTCGATATACTATGCAATGGTCTTGTAAACGCTGCTGTTTTTTCTATTGCTTTTTCAAACATAACCGTGATTTAATTATTCCACTCAATTCAAAAATAGGCGATCTCCTTCTCCAAAAATAATCTTCCTCCCACATTGGCGCAAGCATCCGCTTGTGCCTCTTAAAAAGATTAAAATATAATACTGTCATTCCTGCTATTTAAAAAATATATGGCACAAGCGGATGCTTGCGCCAGAAGAAGCGGTGGGCCTTGTGCCTGGAATACTTCCCAAACTTTATACAGACATTCCTGCGCA
>JAYWIB010000523.1:0-2277 GCA_043789265.1 Chitinophagaceae bacterium | reverse complement strand
GCATTACCGGCGTGTAAAGCAAATTTTACCACGCCTTCCACGGCAGCAAAGTTTTTTGCAATCCGCAGAGCAATGGCGTTGGCATTGGCTGAATGATTTTCTCTCCGCAATCTTTTAATCAGTTCGCCTGTGTTGATAGATACGGGGCAGTCTGTTGCACACATGCCATCCACCGCACAGGTATCCATACCGGCAAATTGAAACTGCTGCTGAAGTGTATTAAAATCTTTGGTATTGTTTTCAGCTTTCAACCGTTGCAAGGCCCGGCGTATCTGTATCCGCTGGCGTGGCGTGGTGGTATAATCCCTGCTGGGGCAGCGGTTTTCGCAATAGCCGCATTCCACACATTTATCTACTTCCGCTTCCACCACGGGCATGGTTTTTAAATTCTTTAAATGGCATTTTGCATCCGCATTTATAATTACACCAGGGTTTAAAATAGTATGTGGGTCAATTAATTTTTTTAGTGATTGCATTACGGCATAAGCATCCTCTCCCCATTCATCTTTTACGTAAGGCGCTATCTGCCTGCCCGTGCCATGCTCTGCTTTTAATGAACCATTGTATTTATGAATGATCAGTTGCGCCAGGTCATCATTAAATTTTTCAAACACCTCTACATCTGCTGCTGTATTTACAGGCTGAGTAATTAAAAAATGCAGGTTGCCTTCTTTTGCATGACCAAAGATGATGGCATTGTGGTAATTGTATTTTTTAAACAGCAGTTGTAAATCGGTAACTGCATTGCCCAAATTTTCCAATGGCACGGCTACATCTTCCAGCATGGCGGTAGTACCCTTATCCCTTACTGCTGCCACCGATGGATACATGCCTTTCCGCAGTTTCCAGAAATGTGCCTGCTCTTT
Source organism: Chitinophagaceae bacterium (assembly GCA_043789265.1). GTDB lineage: Bacteria > Bacteroidota > Bacteroidia > Chitinophagales > Chitinophagaceae > Ferruginibacter. Next base: position 1,411 of record JAYWIB010000523.1, on the reverse strand, counting down.
TGCATCCATAGTAAATGCCTCCATCGCAATCAGCGACAGTTGCTCTATCATCATTTTTGCATTGCTAAATTTTAATTCAAGTTGTTCTAAAGTGGAAGCCTGGTATTCACATAAGATTGCTGTGGCGGTGGCCGGTAAATTTTTCACCAACATCGGGCAGTAGTCAAGATGTTCCACAGATCGCAACGCAGACCTGTCCATCAGTTCAAGTGCATCTGCATCCGTCAGCTTTAGTAAAGGAATGTTTTGTGCTGCTGTTACCGGGTTATCAAAAAACAGTAAGCCGGTAATTTTGTAAGGCTTATCCGGTATCGTTTGTAATACAGCAGCAGCAATAAATGCAAGCGTGCCTTCTCCCCCAATTAATAAATGCGCCAGCACATCCAGCGGATGCGTATAATCCACAAATGCATTGATGCTGTAGCCAACCGTATTTTTTATTTTGTACTTACTCCTTATCTTTTTCACCAGGCCATCATTTTGCAAAACACTTTTTTGCAGTGCAGCTATGCTATCAAAAATATATTTATCATCCTGCTCAAATTTTTTATAGTCATCTGCAATGGCAGTATTGTATTCATGTCCATTGGGCAAAATGAAATGGATGGACTGCAGTGTATGATAAGAATTGTATTGCACACCGCAGCACATACCGCTGCTGTTGTTAGAGAGTATGCCACCCATCATGGCAGCGCTGATGGATGCAGGGTCTGGCCCAATTTTTTTGCCAAATAATTTTAAAGCATGGTTTACATGGGCGCCGATGGCAGCAGGCTGTACATGCACAAAATTTCCATTGTCTGCCGGCATTATTTTTTTCCAGTGCCTGCTAAGGTCAACCAATATACCATCTGTAATGGATTGTCCGCTGAGGCTGGTGCCGCCTGTACGAAAAGTGAGCGGTATATTATTAGCTGTTGCAAAGTCAAACAGTTGTTTAATTTCTTCTGTTGTATCCGGCTGCACCACGGCCTGCGGAACCAGGTGATAAAAACCGGCATCGCCTGCAAATGCATACCGGTCAATTAATGTTGCCTTAATCTTTTGCGGGGGCAATATTTTTTTTAGTGCTTCCGAAATATCCCTTGCTGCCATGTATGGTTCACCTGTTTTGTAATTGCAAACTTACGCCATCCTGTTTTGTGTAAAACCCAATCATCCTATTTACATTTTTATTTTTAATGAAGAATAAGAATTTGCTTACAGCATCTCATCATCTATAAAGGATAATGTCAGGTTATAATGATCGATACAATTTGTAAATGTATAAGAGCAACATGAAAGTTACTAATACTATACTGTTCATTTTGTGCATTATTCTATCATACTTAAGCTTATTTTTATTTATGCTTCCGCATGCATCAAAACTACCATTAATGAGGCTTTGCTATTTACTAAAAGTTGACAAATC
>JAYWIB010000522.1:0-8059 GCA_043789265.1 Chitinophagaceae bacterium | reverse complement strand
ATTGAGCAGAAGAAATTTAAAGTATGCCTGGAGTATCACCTCGGAAATTGCAAAGGCCCATGTGAAGCATTGCAGTCTGCAGAGGATTACAATGATGGGCTCAGCCAAATACAGCATATACTAAAGGGCAATCTGTCTGCCGTAATAAACCAGTATAAAAAACAAATGCAGGAACAGGCAGCACAACTCGACTTTGAAAAAGCTGCCATCATTAAAAAAAAACTGGAACACCTGCAATTGTATAAAGCAAACTCAACTGTGGTGAATGAGCGTACAGGTACGGTGGATGTATTCAGTATTTTAGAGGAGGGCGATACTGCTTATGTAAATTACATTGCTGTAAGCAATGGTACGATAGTGCAGACAAAAACCATTACCCTTACAAAAAAACTGGATGAACCTGCCGCTGAAATTTTGAGTTTTGCTGCAGCTCAATTGAGAGAAACATTCAACAGCGAAGCCAAAGAAATAATAGTACCGCTGCCCATTGAGTTTCCTTCCAGCGAAATTATCATCACCATTCCTAAAGGCGGCGACAAAAAGAAATTGCTGGAGCTGTCAGAAAAAAATGTAAACTACTTTAAAGAAGAACTCCGGAAGAAAAAAATGCTTCTGCTGGAAAATAAAACTGGGAATGAAATATCCGCAGTGCTTACAGAACTGCAGCAGTCATTGCACCTGAAAACTTTGCCCGTATATATTGAATGCTTTGATAATTCAAACTTCCAGGGCAGCTATCCTGTTGCGGCAATGGTATGTTTTAAAAACGGTTTGCCCAGTAAAAATGATTACAGGCGGTTTAATATAAAAACCGTAACGGGGCCCAATGATTTTGCTTCGATGACAGAGGTGGTATACAGGCGCTATAAAAGACTAAAGGATGAAGGCGCCCCATTACCCGACCTTGTAATTATTGATGGCGGCAAAGGGCAGCTTAGTGCAGCCATGCAAAGTATCTACAGCTTAGGTCTTGATGGTAAAATAACATTGGTGGGACTGGCCAAAAACGAAGAAGAATTGTTTTTTTCCGGAGACAGTGAATCTATAAAGTTACCCTGGAACAGCAATGCCCTTAAATTAATAAGAAGCATACGTGACGAGGTGCACCGCTTTGGAATTACCTTTCACCGCAACCAGCGGAGCCGTGGCAGTTTTAAAAATGAACTGGAAGATATTGAAGGTATTGGTAAGGGTACCATTGATATTTTGCTTAAGCGGTTCAAATCTGTAAAAAACATAAAAGCACAGCCTGAAGGTATACTGGCTGAATCTATCGGAAAATCTAAAGCAAAAATTATTACCACCTATTTTGCCAGCAATAACAGCCAGGATACATAATTGAGTTTTTATCAAAAGTACAAACATAAAAAAAGGGCCAGGATAGAAATCCAGCCCCGTTTAAAATCCAATATCCTATGAAAAACCGTAACAAATATAAAAGCTAATTCAAAGCAATCAATACCCTAAACAGGTATAATAATATTGAACAATTAAGCATAAGTACACGCACAAAAAACCCCGGTAAACCGGGGCTTCTTATTGAAAAATTATTTTATTAATAACTCCACAAATCCAATTCATAATTAAATACTTTCTCTTTTATTCTTTCACCTTCAAGCAATTGAAAAACACCATTTTCTTTTAAGCCGGGTATTCCTGAAATGGGCATATCAAAGGGATTGTCGATGGTGCTTTTAATAATTCTTCCGCTAAACATCCTGCTCTCAAAAAGCTCTTCCCATGTTTGGCGCTGACCATAATTTTTAGGATTAAAAATTTCATACTTCGCCAGTGTTGGTCTCAGGTCAGGATAATAGATCCAGAACAATGGTACCGCCTGATCTCCAATCTGCACACCTTGTGAAGTGGTTAATTTTTTTACAGGAGCAATGCCCAGTATTCTCCAAAATAAACGGGACGCTTCTTTATCAAAAATTACTTCTTCTTTAATTTGAAACTTATAAAAAGAATCAAGGTTAATTTCATTGGTTACTTCTTTGTAGCCAATTACGTTACCAAGAGAATCATATTGAGCAACAGTTGTTTTTCCACCTGTTAACACAGTTGATACTTCTCCAATTGTGAGTGGTGTGGTAAATCTGTCATCAATATTTGCAAAGGCTGTTACTTCCCCATCCTGCACTGCCTTCATCAGTATTGAAATAAATCGCTGATTGCCATTGTTTTCATCAGCAGCATAGCGGAAGGGTAAATTTATTTTTTCTCTTGCATCTATTTCTCGCCATATTTTATGGCGGTACACGGCATCATCTACCCTAAGGTGTTCGTAAGCCAGTGGTGTCCTGTCACGAATATCTCTTGTATCTACAGCCTCATCAGGACGAAGCGACTTTTTTACTTTTGGTATTGGAAGACTGTCAGGAACTTTGGCTGGCTCCGGTGTGGCAGCCGCTATAGCTACCGAATCCACCTGTGCTGTGGGGCTAACTTTTGCCTTTGTTTTACCTTTGGTATTTTTTCTTACAGTAGTGTTACCTCTTTTTACAGCGCTGCGTTTTTTACCTTTTTGTGCATTTGCAGCAGTAGTAACAGCAGCAAAAAGAATTGCCAGTAAAAGAAACCTGATTAAACTCTTTTTCATAGTTATCATGTTGATTATTGTAATAAATATCCAGGTGCCTGAATGGTTCTTTTTGTTCCATCGGGACCCTGTACCTGTAAGTTATCAAAAATAACAGATGTGCCAGGTCTGCAGTTTGCCAGTTGGGGCAATGCACCTATATTGTTACCTGTTAATGTAGCTTGCTGGGTAACAGGGAAACCGGCACCCGTAAAATAAACAGTACCACCAATTACCTGAAAGCGGGCATCAAAATCAAAATTCTCAAGCTCTGCACGGCAATATTGTTGTGACTTAAACACAGCAGCCTGTATACGTCCGCCCGAGCTGGGACCCACTTTAAATATTGGATCAGGAATTCTTTTAACCCTGAATTCAAAAGTACTTGACTTTCCATCTGCATTTACAGAGATGCTTGCCTTACCTGCAGCTGTTACATTTACCACCCTGTTAGAACCAGCGCCGCTCAATGATCCACCGGACATTGATACTGTAGTTCTGTCCCAGCCGGAGCCAGATGAAATTGTAATAGGATTGGGTACACCAATATAAAACACATTCATTTTATCAAGCATTACCGCCGCACCACCTGGTACACCTACAGTATATTCTACTTTATCCTGTATTGTTACATCTTTTCCATCCTGCCCTTTGTAAACAATGTTTACAGGAAGTGTATGCACACCCGAGCCACCTGCATCCAGTTCAGTTTCAGCATACCCTTCTGTTGCGTTGAAAGACTGTCCGCCTATACTGATTTTAGGAGCCGCTGCTGAACTAAAAATACCTACACCAGCTTTTACTTTTATTTTTTGACCAGGCATTATATAATTTGATGACTGGCTTATAAGAGCTACTGATTTATTATAAATAACTTCTACCTGGCCTATCTGGTTGTGGCAAAAAGTTATTATCTGGTTTTCTGCATTTTTTACGTCATTCTGGAATTTGCTCAGCATTGTTATGGCTGCCACAGCGGGCGTCATATGAAAATAACTGTACTCCCAGGTATTATTACTTCCTGTTTTTGAAGGAGGAATAGATAAATCAATGGGTAATTTATTTGCAAATGCTGCCCCTATTTCTGGAGAAAGTTTAAGCAAATTTGCCTTTAAATCTTCCAGCATTTTTCTCATTTCCGGCCCTTTGCCTTCTGTAATAAATAACCTGGTAGCTGCTTCCAAGTGATCTTCTTTATAATCGTTGATGCCTCTTTCTGGAGCATAACCTGCATCTCTCATTAATGCCATTTTATAATCTTCCAGTTGTGTAAGCACTTTTTCGGACATTGTCTGTGCCTGTTCAGCCCTGGGTTTCCAAATAGCTGTTTTCTCAGCAGTTTCAGCCTTGGCAGCTTTTTGTTTGAGGGATTCAAAAATAGTTTTATTGGAGCCTTCAATAGACGCATTTGATTTGAGCAGACTGGAATTAACTACCGTGAAGGCATTTAATATCTCAGCCGATACGTTCAAGGCAAGAATTGCTGTCAACACCAAATACATGATGTTGATCATCTTCTGCCGGGGCTCTTTAGGTAAAGCCATAGTATTTTAGATTTACGATTGTTTAAATTAATTGTTTGGTATACGAAAGTTTCTGGTATTTATTGTCTGCAAAACATACATCCGAAAATTTTCAACTACCGCCAGATGTAAAACAGCCAATAAATTATTAAGCTTTTACCTGCATTGCAGTCAGCATATTTCCGTATACTGAATTCAATTTGCCGAGGTTGTTAGCCAAAGCACCAATTTGATCCTTTGCTCTTTTAGCATCATCTACACTGCTCATCATTGCCTGACTTGCTTCAGCCATTTTACCATAAAAGCCATTCAATGCTTTAAGGTGATTGTTGCTTTCTTTCAGTTCCAGTTCATAAATAGTATTAAGAGAACCTAAATTTTTAGTCAATACCTGCACCTGCTCATGAAAACCACGGGCGCTTTCAGATGCATTATTAAATGAAGACATTGTATTGGCGCTAGCCGTAAAAGCTGTAGCCATTGTTCCAATTGCAGTGGTAGCTTCTTTTGTTTTTGCGCTAAATTCGCCTGTTGATTTTACCACATCACTTACGTCAGTTATGTTGGAAACTGAAGTGCCTAATTTTGTGAACCCTTCGCCGAGCCTTTTTAGATTGGCAGGGGTTATATCCGCTTCCTGCAGCATTTTATCCATAGATTTTAAAGCAGGGTTTCCGGCAGGCGCTGCAGCCAGTACAGGTTCATCTTCTTCATGCGCTTTTGGTTTTACCCATTCAATTATTGCATAAATGGCGAAGATGGCAGTTTCCGTCCACATACCTACTGTAAGCATTTTATCAGCGTAGGATTGGTGGGTAATTTTTGCCCATGCTGCAAATATAATTACCGCAGCACCGGCGCTTACTAATACATCAATTAGGGTTAAAAAGGTTCTTTTCCTTGCAGCCATGATTTTGAATTTAAAATGTGTTTAATTGGAGGTTAATTTGAAATTGACAATATGCAATGGAAATAATACCTGATGCAAAAAACATTAGGTTATTCCAACAGTTTACTATTAGTTTTATTAAAATGAAATGTATTAATCTTATTTGCCACGTTGCTTCATCGCCGGGGGTAAATCAATTACACAGCGGAAACCGATATAAGATTTAGATGTATCCTGATATTCGTAATTACGTGTACTTGTTTGCAAAAAATAGCCCACATCTTTCCAGCTACCGCCACGTACCACCTTTCTTTTCATACGGGGAGGATCAGAGTCTTTGGCATTCCAGCGGATATCCGGATTCATGTCGTGCTGAAAAGAATAACCACCTTCATAATATAAAGAAGAAGTCCATTCTGCCACATTACCTGCCATATTGTACAAGCCAAAATCGTTTGGCCAGTAAGCATCTGCCCTTACTGTATAAAAACCGCCATCTTCGGGATAGTTACCACGGCCTGGTTTAAAGTTTGCCAGTAAGCATCCCTTTCTGTTTCTGAGGTAAGGGCCGCCCCATGGATAAGGAGACTGTGAACGTCCGCCACGTGCAGCATATTCCCATTGCGCTTCTGTTGGAAGACGGAAATCGGCTTCAGTAGATCTGTTCTTTGATTCCAGGAATGAGTTTAAATATTGTGTTCTCCACTCACAAAATGCAGTAGCCTGTTTCCAGGTAACACCTACTACAGGATAATTTCCAAAGGCAGGGTGTCCATAATATTTTTTAGCCATTGGTTCATTATAAGCATAAGAAAAATCACGAACCCAGCACAATGAATCCGGGTAAGCCATGATGTCTTTTTTTACAATGAACCTGGAGCGTTGTGCTCCGGCATTTTCTCTCTTTGAAGCTTCTTTGTAATCGAAAGTTTCTGAATGATAAACGAGTTTGCTGGGGTCAATTTCTTTTTTATTGAAAATGCGGTTATCGGGAGTAAAAATGATAGCATCTATTTTTTCGAGGGTAGCTTTATCATTCCACTTAATAGTGGTTGCTTTTTTCCAGTCAACATATTCATTGCCATCTTTACCCTGCTTGATAAAGCCCATTTGCTTTGCAGCAATTGAATCTCTTACCCAATTGGTAAACTGACGGTATTCATTGTTTGTAATTTCAGTGGCATCCATCCAGAAGCCGCTTATAGATACCTGCTTATTGCGTGCTGTATACGCATAATTTACATCCTCATCACTGGGACCCATGTGAAAAGTTCCTGAAGGAATGTATACCATACCCGGAGGCTTAGGCAAACTCCACCTGGGAGCGGGGGCTACACCGTGGAGCTGTCCATCGTTGGGAAGCACACTGCCTTTATTCTTCTTACTGCAACTTGCTAATGAAACAATAGCCACGACAGCTATAAAAATGCACGACTTGTTTTTCATTGTTTTAAACTTTGAGGGTATTGGCAAATGTAATGATTATTTTGAATTATGCACATTGTGTGAAATATTAACAATTGGTTTTTACTCAAAAATAACATAACACAATTGCTTAAAAACGCGGCCTGTCATTAATTATTGTGCGGCCACATTACTTATTTTGTTTTTCTGTTCTATGTGATTTTTAAAATCATTTATATCTGTGTAAGGAAGTGTGCATGTATAGTTCTTACATAAATAAATCAGTGCATTTTCTGAACTTTCTTTTTTGTTTAAAAGAGCAAATTCCTTTCGTTGATACTCTGCTGCCATCATCACTTTTTCAGGAATATATGTACGCAAGATTTCACCGGCCATTTCTAAATATTTTTTACCTACCACTGCAATTTCATTGATACCGCTGAGCTGCTGCAACAAAAGGCAGGCCCAGTTTCCAAATGAACCCGGATATTTTATCACCAGCGGACAAATTGCTTTCATCATTTGCTCTGCCCTTGATCTCCAATTGGGTTCATTAAAAATAATTGACAGCTTTAAAAGATTAGATGCCATTACTGAATTACCCGAAGGTGTAGCGCCATCATAAATTTCTTTCTTTCGTATAATAACGTCCGTTTGTGCTGTATTGGTATAATAAAAAAAGATTTTATCCTCATCGCTAAAATTATCTATAACGTAAGTACAATATTTATGGGCATTATGCAGGCAGCTTTCATCAAATGCAGTTTCATACAATTGAATACAGGCAGCAATTAAGCAGGCGTAATCATCGAGAAATGCCGGAAATTTTGCTTGTCCATTTTTCCAGGTGTGCATCAGTGCAGCACCGGGTGTATCTGCACTTAAATTTTTAAGTATAAAATTAAAGTTACCGTTGGCCATATTTTCATATCCGCTGTTTGGCAGCACTGTTGCTGCTTTGGCAACGGCCTGCAGCATCATCGCATTCCATGATAATATAGATTTATCATCCAGACCGGGAGCAATTCTTTGTGCACGTGCCGCTTTTAATTTTTCGATGGCTGCACTTAGCTGCACGTGCAGTGCATCTGCATCGTATCCCTTCTGTGTGGCAAAATCAGGTAGCGGCTGCAGTATGCGTAAAATATTTTTACCTTCCCAGTTACCCGCTGCTGATACATTAAAAAAATCACAAAACAATTCAGCTTCATTACCCAGTATTTTTTCAATTTCTTCTTTTTGCCATACATAATATTTTCCTTCTTCGTCCTCACTGTCGGCATCAAGCGCTGCATAAAATCCTCCTTGTTTATTCAACAGTTCCTGCCGCACAAATGAAATGGTTCTTTTTATTGCGGCTGCATATTCCTCCTTACCTGTTACCAGCCATGCATCACACAATACATCCGTAAGCAATGCATTGTCGTACAGCATTTTTTCAAAATGAGGAGCCAGCCATTCGGTGTCGGTGCTGTACCTTGCCAATCCCCCTGCAAGCTGATCATAAATACCGCCGCAAAGCATTTTGTCAAGAGAAAGTAAGGCTTGATTTAAAGCCTCGCTGTTGTCTGTAAAATGATGATATTGTAAAAGAAACCGGATGGTGAAAGTCTGGGGAAATTTAGGCGCTTTTCCAAAACCTCCCCATTCGGTATCTGCAGT
>JAYWIB010000521.1:0-2284 GCA_043789265.1 Chitinophagaceae bacterium | reverse complement strand
GTAACACCGGCGGCCTGCCAGTTGCCGGCTGCACCAGCATCGGGAAGCACTACATCGGTAGTAGTGTTGTTGTCATTAATACCTGCGCTGGCTGCACTGGTGGTGTTGGCAGTGGCAGCGGTCATATTAGTCCAGATGGTGCCTGTGCCGGATGTGGCAATGTTGGTAGAACCGCCGCTGCCCGTAACAGTAATTGTAGTGCTCACAGGTGCACTATATAAGTTATTATTATCCATTACCCGTAGCGTAAGAGTATATGTACCTGCTGCCGTATAGGTATGTAATGGTGCATTGGAATTTGATTTGGCAGTACCATCACCAAAATCCCAATCGTAACCCAATATATAATCACCAGCATCGGGGTCGGCAGAATTTGAAGAACCCAGTGTAAGTGTTAGAGGTGCGGCGCCAGTGGCAGCGCTGGTAGTAATAACTGCTGTCGGTGCTCCATTTATTCTTATTGAACTGGTTGCTGTTTTAGCTCCATCCACGGTAGTGGCAGTAATGGTTACATTACCTCCCGAAACACCAGTTACCAGGCCGCTTGTGCTAACAGTTGCCAGGCTGGTATTAGAAGATGACCAGTTTACATTTTTGTTAGTGGCATTAACCGGGCTTACAGTGGCAGTTAACTGAAGCGTGGCGGCGGGGTTTAAGATACCTGTATCTGGTGCTGTCGACACGCCTGTCACGGCTACATTTCCTGTGTTGGCAGTAACGGTAATGGTGGATGTGGTTGTTTTAGCGCCATCTGCAGTAGTAACCGTTACAACAGCAATACCTCCGGCTATACCGGTAACTACACCTGCAGTACTTACTATTGCCACTGCTGAGTTGCCGGAAGAATAAGTCACTGATTTATTGGTGGCATTAGATGGGTTGACTGTAGCAGTAAGCGATACGGTGCTGCCAGCGGCAATAGTAGCTGTAGCTGGCGCAAGACTAACGCTGGTAACTGCTACGCTGGTAGCAGCAATACCGCACCAGGTAGCTCCATCAGTATCTTTATAATTATTCATTACCTCCCACACCGTTTGCTGTACGGCATTTTTGTAAGCAGTGCTTAGTGTTCCAAACTCAGAAGGTACTGCAGCGCCACGGGGGTCTAATCCATAAATAACCGCATAATAAGTAGTGGCCGGAATAAAGGAACCGGCTGTGGTAAGATGAATACCGTCCTGGTAAACATTCCATATTTTGCTGTAACCTGCTACCTGACCGGCTTTCATTTTCAGGTTTAACTGATACATTACTTCGCCAACAGGCACGATAAAAGTTTTTTTGATGCCGGAAATATTGCTTCGTACACCTCGTGTTAATACTTCAAAGTAGGCACGGCTTTCTTCTGTGCCATCCCATTTTCCCGGTCCGGTGTAGGTGGCTCCCCATATATTGCTCCAGCTATCTGCAGTTAAAGAAGCGTCATTAGGGTTATCAAGATTATTGGGCATACGTGGCCAGCGGCAATAAATATAATACTGGCAATTTGTTTTTCTTGCTCCAGCTACATTGATAAAGTTTTGTATGGAAGGAATATCGTCATCTTCTCTTCTGTCGAAGGGCTGAAAAGATACCGCATCAAAATCGTAATTGGCGAGTGCATTCGGATAAAGTCCGTAAGGAGGTTCATTGAAACCATCGTTTGGGTGGTTATACAGCCAGTCTAATGGCGCACCAGGTATCATGTTACGGCCATAGTTAAAAGTTTTGCCATTTAAGGATGCCATACTTTTTACGCCAAGCAAATTGATGCCATCGGTAACACTGTTGCCTAGAAAGTAACAGGTTTTAGTTTGTGCAAAAGATGCTGCTGTTATCAAAAAAGCTAACAGCGGCAGCATTGCTTTGGCAAACTGTTTACATTTTTTAAAGTGTGTCATATTGTTTCTTATGAAAGTGTTGAATTAAATTTAACAGACCAGCGTTGCTATGCTCAATATCGGTTTGCCGTACAAGTGTGCGACGCAACGAAGCTGAATAGAGCTTTTTAGCCGGGTACATAAATATTTTTTGTGCTGCATTGCATTTTAGTTTTAGTATTTACCAAACAGGATTCTGCCCCATTAGCGGGGCAAAATCCTGAGGTATTAAACTAAGCAGACAAAGTGTTTTTTTTATCGCTCAATTGCTATTTTTTGTACAAACTTTTTTGATTCGCTGAAAAGGGTAACAAAGTACATACCGCCGCCAAGCCTGTTAACTGGCAAGTGAATGTTGTTTTTACCTTTTAATACCTGCCTGTTAGATGAGTGTACAATTCTGCCGGCAGCATCTGCGATGATAA
>JAYWIB010000520.1:0-8115 GCA_043789265.1 Chitinophagaceae bacterium | reverse complement strand
AGGCAGCAAACGTCTTTCAGGATTCTGATAAAAAATTCCATATGCAAAAGAAGCCTGGCTGTTATCTGCAAACTTGTAAGCCAGCGAAGCCCGTGGTGCTATATTCCATTTTTTTAAAACGGCAGAATGTTCCAGCCGGGTGCCTATTTTAGCAGCAAGACTGTTGGTAAGATAAACATCCGTTTCGCCAAAGGCAGCAAATAAATTGTCGGTAACATTTTCAATAAACTTTATGCCATCGTAGGTTGTATACGTTGTTTGTTCCCGGCTGTAAAAGTAATCGCCGCCAAACCGGATGGCGTTTAGTCCTTTATATTTTTTTTCCAGCATGGCTCTTAGCTGTGCATATCTTGATTGATTAAGCAATGAAAAGTTTTTGAAAGCAAAAAATGCAGGAGTGGTTATAATTGTTTTTTGGTTAAGGACATCTTGTGTTTCATTGTTAATATCATCTTTATTGGTGCTAAAGCTAAGGCCTGTATTTATTCTCCAGCCATTACCAATTTTTTCTTTCCAGTTGATGTTCTGATAAGTGTTGAGATTCTTTATTTGAAAGGCATCTTTTAATACCGCAGAATCTATATCAGCATTTCTAAAGCCGGTTTTATTTTCACTGATGTATCCATAATATTTTAAAAAACCACCAGCTTTTGTTTTAATTCTAAAATTAGCATCCACCTGGTTGTACACCGGTATCTTAAAAAAATCCTGTTTAAATTTATTTACTTTAAAGCCAAGCCAAAGATTGGTATGATTGTAAGACACTCCCCAGGATGATTGCTTATTTTTTGCCAATTGCTGAATGCCACCCCCTATGCCTACTACTGAAATCCCTAAATCTGCCTGAGATCTTTCAGGCAAATCTGTACTTTCTAATATTAAAGCGGAAGACAATGCCTGACCATATAAGGCAGAATAACCGCCAGTGCTGAATACAGTTCCTTTAAATAAAAAAGGATTGAACCTGCCTCTGGTAGCAATACCGGGGGTGCTGCTGAAGAAAAAATTATTTACAAGATTGCCATCAATATAAATTTTACTTTCAGAAGCTGTACCACCCCGTACAAAAAGCCCTTCGCTTTCTCCAACCTGCTGGGTGCCGGGTAATGATTTAAATGCACTGGTTACATCTCCATTGGCACTTGGTGTGGTTACTATATCCAGCGAATTTAACACAGCGCCTTTGTGTTTATCGCTTGCCTCAAATGACCCAGCAGTAATTACCACGGCTTTCAGCTCTGTTATTTGCTCTTTAAGCTGTATATTTTTAAGCACCGAAGTATCAGTTACGATGGTTTGAGAAAAAGAAAAGTAACCGGACAGGGAGGCTTCAAGCACCTGGCTTCCTTTTTCTTCGGTGATAAAGGCGTAATAGCCTGCAGAATCTGAAGTGGCACCATCATAGCTGTTTTTCAGTTGAATGCTGGTGCCTGCCAGGGGCCTCCCCTTATTATCTGTAACCCTTCCGCTTATTTTTATCTGGGCATATGTATTAAATGTAAACGCACTCAAAGCAATTGTTAATAATAGTTTCATCTTCTCCTAAAATTGATAACAAACGTAGAGTAGTTTATTTTATAAACCAAATTAATTTAAAGATTTTCTTTTTCCCGGATAAAATAAAAATCACTGGTGTAAGGTATTTTATTGATGTAATTGTTTGACAGCTAACACATTAAGGTTTCACTGTGTGGTTCAGGTTTTGTTACAATATGAATCACTACTTATCAACATCCAAAAAAATTTATTTTTTTATATGGGGGCAATTTGTACTTTAGCAGTAGAATTTAATGGGTTAGTAAGTATAAAGGGTCAGCAGAAATGTTGACCCTTTTACTTTTTATTATCGTCAGTATTCATTTTTATTTTTTGAAAAGAGAATTTTTATTGCTGCATATTTTCCTATTGCGTTATTTCCAAACTTGTATCTCCTTAAATTTTTTCTGCAGCAGGCAAAGCATTTATCGCATTTTCAAACAATGATTTTTGTTGCAATTACTTTTACATTTACAGCATGAGTAAAACCAGGTCAGCATTTTTTTGTCAGAGTTGTGGATACGAAAGTCCAAAGTGGGCAGGCAAATGTCCGAACTGTAATAATTGGAACACTTTTGTAGAAGAGATATTAGTGAAGGGAACAGATAAAAAAGAAAAAGATGACTGGAAAGGATATGATAAAAAAGATTCAGACGGTATCCGTCAAAAAACAATTGCCCTGCATGAAGTAAGCAGCGCTGAAGAAAGAAGAATGATTACCAGCGATGCAGAAGTAAACAGGGTGCTGGGTGGTGGTATTGTTGCAGGAAGCATTGTGCTGGTTGCAGGCGAACCGGGTATCGGTAAGTCTACTTTGTTTTTACAAATTGGTCTGCAGTTAAAAGATGTAACCACACTTTACATCAGCGGAGAAGAAAGTGAACAGCAAATAAAAATGCGTGCCGACAGGATAGGTATTAAAAATGATAATTTTTATTTGCTTACAGAAACAAACACACAAACCATTTTTCAGGAAATAAAAAAACTTAAACCCGGAGTAGTAATTGTTGATTCAATACAAACACTGCAATCACCATATGTGGAGAGCGGAGCAGGAAGCGTAAGCCAGGTAAGAGAATGTACCGCAGAGCTGCAGCATTTTGCAAAGGAAACAGGCATACCTGTTTTTTTAATTGGCCACATTACTAAAGATGGCAGCATTGCCGGGCCTAAAATACTGGAGCATATGGTAGATACTGTACTGCAGTTTGAAGGCGACAGACATTATACATACAGGATATTGCGTACCCTTAAAAACCGCTTTGGCTCTACAGCAGAGCTGGGTATTTATGAAATGACCGGCGAAGGCATGAGGCCGGTAAACAATCCATCTGAAATTTTAATTTCTCAAAAAGAAGAGCAGTTGAGTGGCATTTGTATTGCCGCAACCATTGAAGGTGTAAGGCCTTTACTAATTGAAGGACAGGCACTGGTAACACAAAGTGTATACGGCACACCGCAGCGTACAGTAAGTGGTTTTGATTTACGCCGGCTGCAATTGTTACTTGCTGTGCTGGAAAAAAGAGGCGGCTTTCATTTTGGGGTAAAAGATGTTTTTGTAAATATAGCCGGCGGTATTAAAGTAGAAGATCCATCCATTGACCTGGCGATTGTAAGCGCACTGCTCAGCAGTTACGAAGATGTGCCGGTAAACCAGCATTATTGTTTTGCCGGCGAAGTAGGATTGAGCGGTGAAATACGTGCAGTAAACAGAATAGAACAACGCATTGCAGAAGCAGAAAAACTCGGCTTTGAAAAAATAATTGTAAGTAAATACAATTCCAAATCAGCCAAAGGCCTGAAGCATACAATCGAAATAGTTCCGCTGGCTAAAGTGGAAGAGCTGTACCGTTTTTTATTTTGACCCAATAAGTTTGCAGCACCAGATGAATTGCAGTACTTTTAAGCATGCTGCTAAAAAAAATATTTGCACATACTGCACATCTTTTTTACCCCCGGATATGCAATGGGTGCGGAAGCGATTTATTGTCGCCTGGCAATTTACTCTGTGCCAGGTGCATGATGGAATTGCCACACACCAATTTTGCCATAAATGAAGCCAACTCCACCGAAAAAATATTTTGGGGAAGGCTTGCACTGCAGGCAGCACACAGTGAATTTTATTTTGAAAAAGAAACCCTGATACAGCATCTGGTGCACCAGTTAAAATATAAAGGCAACCAGGATATAGGTGTATACCTGGGTGAACTGATGGCACACTCATTAATGAAGAGCGGCAGGTTCGGGAGCATAGATGCACTTATCCCATTGCCATTGTACCCGGATAAAGAAAGAAAAAGAGGCTATAACCAGGCAGCGGTTATTTGCAAAGGCATGTCTGCTGTAATGGGTGTGCCGGTAATTACAGATAACCTGGTACGTGTGCGCTACACAGATACACAAACAAAAAAGCACCGTACCGAAAGATGGGAAAATGTGGAAGGAAGTTTTATAGTAACCAATGCGGCGGCTTTAAATGGAAAACATGTGCTGCTGGCAGATGATGTGGTAACCACGGGTGCTACGCTGGAAGCCGGTGGCAGCGCATTGATAAAAGCAGGCGCCACATTAAGTATAGCCACCTTAATGATAGCTACCAGGTGATGATGAAAAAATAAATTAAAAATACAGTTACTTTTGAAAATGTTTTTTACATCTATCCCAAAAAAAAGGAATTGGTTTTTTTTACAACAGCTTGCCGTTTGCTGCATCCTTACTGCCACATCCTGTAAAAAAGATAGTTTTATTACAAGCACTGCTGCAAAACTGGAAATAAGTGCCGACAGCCTTAAATACGATACTGTATTTACCAGCACGGGATCGGTTACACAGTCTTTTAAAATAAACAATACTAACAGTCAAAGGCTGCTGATCAGCACCATCAGGCTGCAGGGTGGTACCGGCTCTGCCTACCGGATAAATGTAAACGGTATTGCCGCCCAGGAAGTAAATGACATTGAAGTGGCAGCCAATGACAGCATCTATGTTTTTGTTACGGTTAATATAAATCCTACCTCGGCCAATCTGCCTTTTATTGTGAGAGACAGCATTGCTGTAAATTACAATGGCAATATAAGATTTGTGCAACTGCAGGCTTATGGACAAAATGCACATTTTTTGAGAAACACTGTTATTGCAGCAGATGAAACCTGGGTTAATGACCTGCCTTATGTAATACTGGGAGGCATACAGGTAGATACAAATGTTACCCTCCGCATTAATGCCGGTTGTAAAATCTACAGCAATGCCTATGCACCTTTTTTGATAGATGGTTCTTTGGTAACTAACGGCACTAAAGATGAGCCAGTCGTTTTTACAGGCGACCGCCTGGATGAAGACTACAGGGATTTGCCTGCGAGCTGGCCTGGTATATACTTTAGGGGGACCAGTAAAAACAATATGCTGAATTTTACCAGCATAAAAAATGCCTACCAGGCGCTGGCTGTGCAGGGCATTTCGGATAACAGCAATCCCAAATTAATTATTGACCACTGCATTATTGACAATGCTTATGATGCAGGTTTGTTTTGTGTAAACAGCACGGTGGATGCAGGCAACAGTTTAATCAGTAATTGCGGCAGCAATATCAATATTATTTTGGGCGGTCAATATAATTTTACGCACTGTACAGTGGCGGCTTACAGCGTATACCTCAATCATACAAAGCCGGTACTATCCGCCAGCAATGCAGCTTTGGTGGCAGGCACGCTGTATAAATCTCCACTGTATGCCACATTTACTAACTGCATTTTTTGGGGTGAGGATGGCACGGTAAAAAATGAAGTGCAGGTAAATAAAGAAGGCGCCGATCCGGTGGAGATATTGATGGATCATTGCCTGTATAAAGCGGAAACCGACCCGGCCAATGTTACTTTCAACGAATGCATAAAAAATCAGCAGCCATTGTTTGACAGTACAGACCGGGAAAATAACTATTTTGATTTTAACATCAGCAGCCCTGATGCACCCGGCGTGGATAAAGGCACGAATACGCCTCCGCAATATGTAATGGACTTAAATGGCAAGCTGCGTAGTGATGGAAAGCCCGATACAGGCTGCTATGAAAAAAAGTAATTCAAAAAAACACGGAACATTGTTTTCATTTTTTAAACTTTACATATTGTGTTTCGTTATTAAAATAAAAATATACACTATGCTAAAAACACTCTCACTTACAGTTGTTCTTTTTTCATGCGCTGCAAAAACAAATCATACCGAAATGAATAATACTCCCACCGAAAAGACAAATGTGCAAACTGCCTCCCTGCACGATTTTAAAGTACCGGCGCTGGATGGCAGCACCATAGATTTTGCACAGTTTAAAGGCAAAAAAATTCTAATTGTAAACACCGCTTCTGAATGCGGCTTTACATCTCAGTACGAAGGCCTGGAAGAATTGTATGAGAAATATAAAGACAAACTGGTGGTGGTGGGCTTTCCGGCAAACAATTTTGGCGGACAGGAACCGGGCAGTAATGAAGAAATAAAAACATTTTGTAAAAAAAATTATGGTGTAAGTTTCCCCATGGCCGCCAAAGTATCTGTAAAAGGCGAAGATACTGCACCCATTTATAAATGGCTTTGCAATAAAAATGAAAACGGTGTGCTGGATGCAGAAATTAAATGGAATTTTAATAAATTTTTGCTTGACGAAAATGGAAAGCTGCTGTATTATTTTGAAAGCAAAACAACGCCGATGAGTGAAGAGATAACATCAAAATTATAATGTCCCTTTTTGTAAAAGCGTCATCCGGAAAATTATCTGCCGGATGACGTTTTTATTTTATTTTGCACCCTATGCAATTTTCTTCCATCATTGGTCAAAAAGAAACCAAGGCACAACTAGTGCATATGGTGGAGCATAACAGGCTTAGCCATGCCCTGCTTTTTTTGAGTAAAGAGGGCAGTGGCGCACTTGGTTTGGCAATGGCTTTTGCCCAATACATAACCTGCGAAAAAGTAAATGGCAAAGCAAGCGCTGCAGCCGGAACCTCATTGTTTGGAGAAGAACTGCCTGTACATATTAATACCTCAGCATTAGCTGGCGATTCCTGCGGGGTCTGTCCTTCCTGCATCAAGGCTGCCCAATTGGTGCATCCTGACATACACTTTACATACCCGGTGATTACAAAGAAAGCAGGAGAAAAACCGGTGAGTACCGACTTTATAAAAGAGTGGCGGGAGTTTGTACTGCAGCATCCTTACGGGAACATTTTTGACTGGCTGCAGTTTATTGGTGCAGAAAATAAGCAGGGAAACATTACAGCAGAAGAATGCAATGATATCAACAGAAAAATAAGCCTGAAGAGTTTTGAAAGCGGCTATAAAATTTTGATTATATGGATGCCGGAATACCTGGCAAAAAATGGCAATAAACTGTTGAAACTAATAGAAGAGCCGCCGGAAAAAACACTTTTTATTTTAGTGGCGGAAAATGAAGACCAGGTATTGCCCACCATTATATCAAGAACGCAACTGGTAAAAATTCCCTTGCTTACCAATATGGAAGTAGAAGCAGCCCTGGAACTGCGGGCCGGCGCAAAGGTGGAAAAGGCACAGCAGATAGCGGCTGTAAGCGAAGGCAACTACCGGGAAGCCCTGCAACTGCTGCAGCATACGGAGGCCGACTGGCAGGTAACACTTAGAGAATGGCTGAACATCATTGTAAAGAAAAATTTGCAGGCTCAGTTAAAATGGATAGATGAGATGAGCAAACTCGGCAGGGAAAATCAAAAACAATTTTTAAAATACTTTACCCATTTGCTGGAGCAGGCCATCCGGCTGAGGATAATAAATTTTACCAACACAGCTATTACAGCCACGGATAATGAAAATGATTTTGCAGGCAGGCTCAATAAGCTCTGCAGCATAAGCCAGCAGGAAGCCATTATACAGGAACTGGACAAGGCCAGCTACTATATAGAACGCAATGCCAATGGCAAAATGCTCTTTCATGCACTCTCTATTAAGTTGTACCATATTATTAGTAACAATTCATTAATTTTGACCAATTGAGGAATGCAGCACAGAGGTTAAGGGTTAAGTGAAAGCTATTTGGTTGCCATCATTTTTTGTACACCGGCTTTTCAACAATATTCAGCGTTGGTTGAACTTGTTCTGTTCATCTTATTTTGGTAAAAAGAAAAGATGAATAGCGCATGAAACGCATCACTATAAGGGTTTTTATTAGCAATAATGCGTAAACGCCTTTTAGTCAGCAGCAGGTTATAATTAAAAATATCTTTTCATGCTCAATAAGGAGATATTGTAAACGAGTGCGACGCCACTAAAGCTTCATAGCAGTACTAAACCTTGGCCCATCACCCCATTCTTCAATAAAAAAATTTGCATAACGCTGTTACCTGGCGTTGTGCAGCAATGTATTATTCATTTTTCAATATCAATAAATATGGGATGTGGAAGTGGAAGTTGCGGAACAGGCGCACCGGGAGGCTGTAAAAGCCATGGCAGTTGTGCCAGTGGAAGCTGCAACAGAATGAACGTACACGACTGGCTGGCTAACCTGCCGTTCAGCGATCCGGAAAGTGGCTACAGAATTGTAGAGATTAGTTTTAACAA